>JBGTLS010000363.1:0-9217 GCA_041744015.1 Cryomorpha sp.
TCTTCATCGCCTTCCAATCGGAAATAGAGATCGTAAGAGTCAATTCCAAAGCTGGTTTCCCAGCCAATAAGCGCATCTTCTGAAGTGATTTCAGAGGCGAAGATTTCCTCTGGTGCTTCGCAGCACCCGGCAGTTTGCACAATACGGGATATACCATAAGCAAAGTTTCCCTCAACATTCGAACAGCGTGAGGCAATCTGAAATTCGTAAATCATACACCATTCAAGGGTATCGATTGTAAATATTTCAGTTGTAATATTTTCGATCACCGTCCAGTCTTCAGTCCCTATTTCCCGGTAACGGATATTTACAGAATCGGCCTGTGCCAGTGTCCATGTAAAATCGTAAATCGTATCCTGCGAAAGCGTATAATTGAAAGCGAAAGGGGGCAGACAAATGTCTTCACCACATTGACTCTGCATGATGACGAGGCTGTTGAAAGCATTTAGCCGACCACCCGTAACCGTTTGACCTACCAGATTTGGTACAATATCCACACCTTCAAGTAGGCTGTATCGCACATAATCTGCTCCCAATTGGGGAT
Organism: Cryomorpha sp.; assembly: GCA_041744015.1. Classification (GTDB taxonomy): domain Bacteria; phylum Bacteroidota; class Bacteroidia; order Flavobacteriales_D; family Cryomorphaceae; genus JBBQZU01. Next base: position 545 of record JBGTLS010000363.1, read on the forward strand.
TTGATTTTACCAGTTCTGCGAAACTCTCACAAGGCACTGAATAAAGCAAAGCAATAACGCCTGCAGTAAGAGGTGATGCAAACGAAGTTCCTGTAGTGCCACTGTAGCCGGAACTCCCGGCAGTTGTAAAAACATTCTGACCCGGGGCACCCAGATCTATCGTTGTGGCGCCATATGCTGAAAATGTGCGCATATCATTGACATTGGTCGCTGTCACGCTGATCATATATTCGCTGTCTACGGCCGTGGGTATGTCGCCAACCACATCCACATCCACATTGTTGTTGGCTGTGGCTCCACAATTTAAAATTCCATAAGTACCAAGCGTGTCGTAATAAGCTGACCAGAGCGGAACATCATTAGGATTGCCATAGTCTATACCCCATGACGCATTGGTGGCAACAACAAAAGCACCTGATTCACCGTCTGTCTCATTGTATATTTTTCGTTGAATCAAGGGGTAGGCATACGCCGCGATTACCGAAGCTTCGTTGCTTAAATTTTCTCCTGCTACCGACATGATTTTCACATTCCAGTTGGCCCCGACCACACCCAGTTCGTTATCGCCTTTGGCACCTATCATGCCCATTACAGCAGTTCCATGACCACCAACCAATACATCACCTCCATCATTTCCCGTACTCACATCCCATCCCAGATAGTCATCGATATATCCGTTTCCATCGTCATCAATTCCATTGTTGGGAATTTCACCATGATTTACCCAGGCATTGTCGATCAGGTCGGGGTGATTCAGGTTTCCTCCCTCGATCACGCATACCACAATGGTATCTCCAAGCGCAGTGACCCCGCCGGTAGTAATGTCCCATGCAAGTTCCGATTTAATATCCGAACCTATCGTACCATTCAGCTGACCGGTGTTTTTGTGGTGCCACTGGGAGCCGAATTGCGGATCGTTGGGAAGTGTCTCCCGTTTTTGCACGTAATGGTTGAATTGGGCGAGCGAAATATCTCTGTCGTTTCGAAGCGCTTTCAGCAGGAAATCTTCCTGAACACCACTTCCGTCAAAATGAAGTCTGTAGATATTCATCGGCTGTGATAAGAGGGCTCCGAGGCTTAATGAAGTCTCCCGGTTGTTGAGCTCCGCGTGTCGCTTTACTATATTTTCCGGATTTGAACCCGGTTTGAATTGAACCAGAATCTCATTAGGAACATGTGCCGTTTGGGCGTTGAGAATGTTTGAAATGGAAAGAAAAGCAAAAATGCAGAACGTGTAAAGTTTAGACATATCAGTATTAAAATGGAAGGCGCAAAATACATCAATTAAAAGGCGGAAACACGCACTTTGTTCTGAATTACCGGTAAGTACTGCGTTTAGATTTGCATTAATTTGGAATCCTATTCCTGGTGAAACACCCTTTTTACCCGCTGCGAAATATTGGTCAGAATCTCATAAGGAATTGTCTGCAAGTCATTCGCGAGTTCCACGATGGAAAGGTTGTCACCAAATATTTCGACCTCATCTCCTTCTGCGCAGTCAATCCCCGTTACATCCACCATACACATATCCATACAGATGTTTCCTGCAAAAGGGGCTCTTTTACCAGCGATCCAAACTTTTCCAGCGCCATTGCCCAAAAATCTTGGTAAACCATCGGCATAACCAACGGGAAGAATGGCAATCCGTGCGGAGGCTGCATATGTTTTTTTGGGACTGTATCCCACACTCTCACCGCGTTTTATTTCCCGCAATTGCGATATAGTCGAAGTCAATCTGCTGACTGGCTCAAGGCGCTTTTGAGAATTGACATCACTCGAAAGTCCGTGAAGCGCGATTCCCAATCGAACCATATCAAATTGTGCCTCGGGATGCCTTAGGATGCCATTGGAATTGAGAATGTGTCGCAAAAATGAATACGATAATTGTTCACCAAGATAGCTGGTCAGTTTCCTGAAAATTTCAATTTGTCGGGTTGTTGGCCCATCGAAATCGGGATTTTCGCTCGCCGCCAAATGACTGAATACACTGACCACATGCAACCGATCAGTTTCATTTAATCTTTCAGCCAACAGAGTCATTTCATCCGGATTAAAACCCAGCCTGTTCATCCCGGTATTGATCTTTATGTGAACCGGATACTCCCCTTCGAAAGCACTTTTGCCCACCGCCTCCAAAAACAGGTGGAGGGTACGGAAGCTGAAAATCTGGGGTTCCAGCCGATATCTGATCATGGCGTCATAGCTCGAGATCTCCGGATTTAAGACGAGAATAGGCAGTTCGATACCCGATTGTCGGAGTTCAACTCCTTCATCGGCATAAGCCACTGCAAGGTAATCGGCTCGGTTTAATTCCAGAAAGCGAGCTATTTCGTAACTCCCACTGCCGTATGCAAATGCTTTCACCATCACCATCAGGCGTGTGTTTGCTTCCAGTTGCGATCGCACAAAGTTGAGGTTTGATTTCATCCGCGTCAGGTCAATATGCAGAATAGTTTCGTGCGTTTTTTCTTCGAGGCGCTCACTGATTCGTTCAAAGGCAAAAGGTCTGGCACCTTTGATGAGAATATTTTCTTCCCTGAAGTGATCTTTTCGGAACACATCCAGAAACGCTTCCGTATTCGGGTAAAAAGTCGAGGGTGTCTTTTCAAAGAGTCCGGCTTGAGCCCTGAGATCAGGTCCGATCCCGATAAAACGATCAACCCCGGCATAACGGATCAGATCGGACACGCGGCCATACAAAACTTCCGGGCTTTCACCCGATTGCAAAATGTCGCTCAGAATGATGACCGATTTTTTGTTTTTCCGGTGTTTTTGCAAATGTTCGAGGGCGATTTCGAGAGACGCAAAATCAGAGTTATACACGTCATTTACGATCACACATCCGTTTATTCCGGAGAGTTGTTCGAGTCGCATAGCGACGGGAATCAAACTTTTCATCCGGCGCGATATGTCATCATCACAGAGTCCGAGATACAGCAAGGTGAGCCAGCAATGGCAGGCATTTTCAACAGATGCAGCGTCAGTAAACGGAATTTCTATTATGCGTTGAATGTTTTGAAATGTACCGCCAAGTTTGGTGGCAGTAGCAGATTTCTTTTCCCGGCTTATCGCGAGGTCAGCCGAAGTGGTTTTCGACCAGGAGAGCAGTTTTGTCTGGTTTTCGCCAAAAAGTCGGGTCGCTTCTTCATGTACGATTTTCTGGTCTTTGCAGTAAATCAGCACTTCTGCTTTCGCAAAAAGATGGAGTTTTTCAACCGTTTTCTGATGAAGGTCTGCGAAGTTTTCCTGGTGAGCAGGTCCGATATTCGTGAAAATCCCGATTGTTGGCCGAATTACTTTTTCGAGTTTGTCCATTTCTCCCGGAAGGGAAATGCCTGCTTCAATGATCCCCAACGTATGGGTCGATTGCATTCTCCAAACAGAAAGCGGTACGCCAATTTGTGAATTGTAACTTTTAGGACTGCGTACGATGTTGTATTGATCGCCGAGCAATTGCGCCAGCCATTCCTTCACAATGGTTTTTCCATTGCTTCCGGTCACACCAATCACCGGATATATGAATCGACTGCGGTGCGCAGCCGCCAGATTTTGCAGGGCTGCAAGTGTGTCAGAAACCTCAAATACATTCGAGTCGGGCAAATCGCTCAAAAATTCTGGTTGAGAAATCACAAAATTCCGGATCCCCTTTTGGTAGGCATCTTTCAGATACCTGTGCCCGTTGTGTTGCAGTCCAGAGATGGCGAAAAAAACAGAACCTTTACGCGCCTGAAAATGTCGACTGTCCGTGACGAGATAGCGGAGCGTTTCATCGAACGATTTTTGGATAAAACGGCCTCCGAGCATTTTCGCGAAAGCGTCCACAGCGTATCCTTCTATCAACACTTATTTTCCTCCTTTGATTTGTCTTCGGCCTGCGCAGTGAGATAAGCCTCCCGGCTGAGCGGTTCGTATCGGTCGCTCTCACCGAGCTCGATGGTCTGTGCCCCACCACTTATCCGATGAGAATACTGAGCAAGCTTACCCGTCCGCACGCAAATGGCGTGTACCTTGGTGACGTATTCGGCGACAGCCATCAGATGGGGCATGGGTCCAAAGGGACGGCCCTGAAAGTCCATATCGAGTCCTGCCACGATGACCCGCATACCCTGATTGGCCAGTTCATTGCAAACACTGGGGAGATTGTCATCAAAAAACTGCGCTTCATCAATGGCCACCACATCGGTATCTGAAGCGGTGTAGAGCAAAATGTGTTCAGATGAAGGTACCGGCGTACTTCCAATGCTTTTTTTATCGTGGCTCACCACTTCCGTATCGTGGTAGCGCACGTCGATGCCGGGTTTAAAGATTTCAATTTTTTGTTTGGCGAATTTCGCGCGGTTGAGCCGGCGCAAAAGTTCTTCAGTTTTACCGGAAAACATGGAGCCGCAGATCACCTCGATCCACCCTTCACCGCGTTTTCGGAATTTTTGGGTATTTTCTAGAAACATCAACCTGATTCAAGTGAGCGCAAACATCCATAGTTTACCATTATGGCTTAGCTTTGTGTTTGTTTGCCGAAAGGCTAAATTAACCAAATCTTCACCGAAAAATATATGTTTCAAAGGCCATCTTCGTTTGGTCTTTAGCAAGACAAGCAGTACATGACAATACAAGTAATCACCAATGAATTGCAATTGCTGGCGACCAGACTCGAATCCGGCTCGCTCAATGCAGAAGAAATAATGTCGATGACGGAACTCTCCCGTCAGCTTCACGAAAGGCTCATCATCTTACAATACAAAGCTTTCGAAGAGCAGGTGCGCTTAATGGAAAGTCCCGGAGAAAAAGAAAACGCGGAAAACGAACCCACAGCAATGGAAGATTTAACTGATTTTCCTTCAGTCATTGATATCGTTCCCGATCTGCCAAAAGTGGAAGAGCCTGCCGTGGAAATCACTGAAATGGAGGAAGTGGAAATACCTTTGCAATCGGAAGAGGAAGACGAAGAAGAAATCCCAGAAGAACGCCCGGCTTTCAGGCTTTCAGACACAGATGTGTCCCCGAATCAAATTTCCCTGATTGATTCCATCGAAGAAATCAAACGCATGGAGCAGAGCATCAACCAAAAATACAAAACAGGTGATGGTCCCAGTCTGGCGCAAAAGCTCCATCAAAAACCCGTTACCAATCTGAAAAATGCCATCGGCCTCAACCAAAAATTCCAGTATTTGTCGGTGCTTTTTAAAAGCGACAAAGAGGCTTACAATTTTTCAATTGAACGTCTCAATAATGCGAGTTCGTACCTGGAAGCTGACGAATACATTCAAAACACTTTGAAAAACAGATACGATTGGGAAATGAAAAGTCCGGTGGTGAAAGAATTTATGAATCTCATTGAAAGACGTTTTCTCTGATGAGGACGATTTTTTTCGGGTTATCCATTTTCTTCGCGTTTAATCTCTGGGCCCAGGATCCCGATTTTGTTCGCGCAGAATCCGAAGTGCTTGCCGACAGTGCCTTTCACGGTAGGGGATATGTGCAGGACGGGGCTCAAAAGGCGGCTATGTACATCGCCAAACGATTTGCGGATTTTGATCTGGAACCTGCGGGCGATGATTATTTTCAATCATTTGGTTTTCGGGTCAACACCTTCGAAACACCTTCCACCTTTATGGTAGACGGGAAGAAACTCGTGGAAGGTTACGATTACATTGCCGATCCGCGTTCGGGATCTTCCTCTGGACGATTTACGATTATCAGACTCGATAGCACCCATTTCCAACCCGGCAAAAAAGTTCCGAAAACCACCGGTAAATTACCGGTGATTGATATGAAAGGAATCGATACACCTGACGAAGTGACGGGACTGCACAATCTGAAACTCGCAGTCCTGCCGCGTGGAGCCATGGTGCTGCTTCAACCAGAAAAACTTACCTGGTCGATAGGGGAGCAAATCTATCCGAATGCGGTTTTTGAGGTGTTGGCTGATGTTTTTCCCGAAAGGACGAAGGAGGTTGAAATAGATATTCAGCCGAAGGAAATAGATTTCGAAGCCGTGAATGTAGTTGGCAAAATTGAGGGACGCCGCTCTGACAGTTGCATTGTGATCACAGCGCATTACGATCACCTCGGCAGAATGGGCGATGCGCTTTTTGCAGGAGCGAGCGACAATGCCAGTGGGGTGGCGGTGATGCTCGATCTGGCGCGTCACTATGATGGTACAAAACCAAAATTTGATACCTGGTTTATTGCGTTTGCCGGGGAAGAAGCGGGTTTAAAAGGGTCGAAATTTTTTGTGGACAATCCGCTTTTTCCGCTCGAACAGATCAAACTATTGATCAATCTCGACCTGATGGGCTCGGCGGCCAATGGCATTACGGTGGTAAATGGGCGACTTTACGAAGACATGATGGCTAAGATGGCATCTATCAATACGAAAGGCGATTTGCTCCCAAAAATCAAACTGCGGGGTAAGGCAGCAAACAGCGACCATTATTGGTTTTCTGAAGCCGGCGTTCCTGCTATTTTCATTTATACCGAAGGAAATATCACCGCTTACCACGATGTACATGATGTGGCTTCAGGCCTGGACTGGACCAATTATCCAGAGCTATTTACCCTGCTTACGGAATTTATAAAATCCTTGTAAACATGGCTAAACTCGTCCTTGTACCCACACCCATCGGCAATCTCGGCGACATCACCATCCGGGCGCTGGAAGTGCTGAAAACGGCGGATGGTGTTTTGGCGGAAGATACCCGCACTTCAGGCCGCTTGCTGAAACACTACGAAATCTCCCAGGAGATGATTCCTTTCCACGCGCACAACGAACACCGGGTGGTGGAGCGCATCGTGGAAAGGATAAGAGGCGGTCACACTTTGGCTTTGGTTACAGATGCGGGCACACCCGGAATTTCCGATCCCGGATTTTTGCTTGTGCGGGCCTGTGTTGCCGCGGGAATCGAAGTGGAAACCCTGCCTGGTGCCACGGCATTTGTGCCGGCACTGGTCAATTCTGGTTTTCCTACCGACCGGTTTTGTTTTGAAGGATTTCTGCCACCCAAAAAGGGTCGCAACAAACGGATGCTTGCCCTCGAATCCGAAACGCGGACAATGGTATTTTATGAATCGCCCCATCGGATTTCCAAAACACTGCAGCAATTTGCAGATGTGTTTGGACCCGATCGCGAGGCTGTGGTAGCCAGAGAAATTACCAAACTTCACGAAGAAACCATTCGCGGCACATTGGCTGAACTCGTGACACATTTTGAGAACCACGCGCCAAAAGGCGAAATGGTAGTGGTACTACAAGGAAATTCCAAATGAAAGCAGTTTACCTCAAGAAATTCGGCACACCTGACGAAGCATTCGAGATTCGGGATACCCCAAAACCAAACCCGAAACCGACCCAACTGTTGATCAGGGTGGAAACCTTTGGTTTGAACTTCGCAGATGTGCTTGCGCGAAAAGGGCTTTATCCCGAAGTGCCGGATCGCCCCTGCATCATCGGTTATGAAGTGGTGGGTGTTGTGGAAGCTCAGGGTGCGGCAGTCCCTGTTGATATGGTTGGCAAACGCGTCGTGTCGCTCACCCGATTCGGCGGTTATGCCGAATTTGTAACTACGGATTACCGCGCTGCAGCTGTTCTTGCGGCGGATTACCCTGCTGAAAAAGCCGTTGCGCTCGCTACGCAGTATACCACGGCCTATGTTTGTTCGCAGGAAAGTATGAACTTATATTCCGGCGACCGGGTGCTGGTCCACGCCGGTGCAGGTGGTGTAGGAATTGCATTAATTCAAATGGCTCTTGCCAAAGGATGTGAGATTTTTGCCACCGCAGGTTCTCAGCAGAAGGTGGACTTTTTGCGAAAGCTGGGCGTACAACATCCGGTGAATTATCGAAAAGATGATTATGTAGAATCTATCCGAAAAATTCTGGGGCCAAATCGGCTCGATGCCACTTTTAATTCCCTTGCCGGGAAAAGCGTACCCAAAGACATGAAATTACTCGGCTCTGGTGGAAAACTCGTCATTTTCGGTGCTGCCAGCCGTGTAGGTAAATCCGGAGGGATATTCACCAGTCTGGGCATGCTTCTGCAAACGGGTTTTGTATCGCCCATTTCACTCATCATGCGGTCGAAATCTATCATCGGCATCAATATTCTAAAACTGGGTGACTACAAACCTCAGGTTGTCGCCACTTGTCTGAAGGAAGTGGTGAAACAAGCCGAGGCCGGCAAACTCGATCCGGTTGTGGGCGGACACTATCCCATCGATCGGCTGAACGAGGCGCATCTGGCCCTGGAGAACCGGGGGACTATTGGGAAGCTCTCGGTGAGTTGGTAGAGGTTGTACTATGTATTAAGTACCAGGTATTAAGTTAAGCATGCCTGAATAACACTGACCAAATAATATCGTTCTTGCTTTTTAAGCTTTTCCAAAGTTCAAAACTTTGGAAAAGCTACCGAAAAGTTGCCCCGCACCAGCCACGCCCACTACATAGCTGGATTCCAACTCGCGTCCCGCCACAAAAAAGGCGACCCATTCCGGATCGCCTTAATAAAAACAGTTTGTATTCTAAATCAATTCAAATCATACCGTCCGAGATTCATCACCTTGTTCCATGCGGCAATAAAGTCTTTCACGAATTTCTCTTGTCCGTCGTTGCATCCATACACTTCTGCAATGGCACGGAGTTCAGAGTTTGATCCGAAAATCAGGTCGACCCTTGTTC
>JBGTLS010000364.1:0-2360 GCA_041744015.1 Cryomorpha sp.
CAATCAGGTCGCTCAAATTTTAATCGCCAAGTTTCAAATAAGGGTGTCTTCATTGTATGAAAATACAAAAGAGAATTCAAGCGAATGACATTCAATCATTTATTTATCAACAAGTTGAAGTGTATTGACAGACTCTAATTATAATGATTCTCTGGCACAAGCTCTCGGTGCCGATGATTATGGTATGAAAAGTTACATTCTCGTATTGCTCAAAACGGGTACGAACACCAGCACTGATAAGGCTTTGATCGACAGTTGTTTTTCGGGACACATGAAGAATATCGGCGACCTTGTGGACCAGGGTAAAATGATTGTGGCGGGTCCGCTGGGGCGAAATGAAAAAACATACCGCGGAATTTTTATCCTTGATGTAACGTCTACCCAAGAAGCAGAAGCGCTGCTGCAAACCGATCCAGCCATACATGCCAAATTTCTCGAACCGGAATTGTACAATTGGTACGGATCGGCTGCTTTACCGACCTATTTGCAGAGCTCCGATAAAATTTGGAAAACCGGATTCTAAATCGGCGAACATAAAATTTATTGATAAATAAATTTACCGCCAGGTAGAGAGAATAGCTGCGGCGTACACAGCCGCAGTTTCAGTGCGCAAACGGTTTGAGCCGAGGCTGACGCCGGTAAAACCTGCAGCAAATGCTTCCTCGATTTCTTTCGGATTGAAGTCGCCTTCCGGACCGATCATAATCAACACATTTTGTGGTTTCCCGGGTTGCAAATCGTGGAGGGCAGTGCGGGAATAATTGGGATCACAATGCGCCAGAAGGCGAAGGCCATCGGTTCTGGTAGCTATTTTGCCGAAAGGCACTGTTTCCTGAAAAGTGGGTAAATAACTGCGCTGACTTTGTTTGGCCGCTGCGAGGATGATACGTTCTGAACGGTTATGATTGATCCGGGTCCGCTCCGTTCGTTTCGTTTCGAGGGCGATGATATCGTCGATGCCCATTTCAGTGGCTTTTTCCAAAATCCATTCAAACCGGGCGGTGTTCTTGGTGGGGGCGACAGCGATGGCATGGCGATGTATTGGCGCGGGAGTGGGTTTTTGACTTTCCACCTGAAGTATCAACTGGTTTTTGCCGATGGTTTTTACGCTGGCTTCGCAGATCAAACCTTTTCCGTTTCCGACCAGGATAACATCCCCGACGTGGATGCGCAGGGCTTTGATGGCGTGCCGGCTTTCTTCTTCGTTCAGTATGCCTGTATGCGGATCGAAGGTGGGGTCGAGGAAGTAGTTCACGAATTCATTTCAAAGGGAGGGTAAATATAGGTTTTCGGGGGTAGAACTGATTTTGGATAAATGGAGTTGCATGTTCGAAATGAAACTCGGTAAGGTTCGAATTAAGACGTGCATTAAATATTCTGGTTTAATTCGGCTTTTGAAGCCATTCAATGACTGATTTTTCCGGTATGATGATAATTCTGTTTTCATCCCAGTCGCAAAAATATTCACCAGTGTTGAACATGTTGTGGCTAAATCGAATTGGAAACATTTGCAGACTGTCATTGGTAATTAAGATTCGGGTGTCGTTGTAAAGCACGGAGTAATCTTCACTCTTATTGCCTGTATAAAAAAACCGGGCTTTAGGTATCACTTCCTTCAGTTGATAATCTTCCGAGAGTTCAATTTTTAAACCGTTGTTGTTTTCCACAAAAATCAACTTCGGATATTTTGCAGATCTGTTTTGCAAGGTATCATCTGTAAGAATGTGATAGGGAGGAGGTGCCAGGTGCCGAAACCCAGTACTGAATTGAGGATTGTTAAATGGATGATCATTGAAGATTCGGAGGTCATCAAGTGCTATTTCCTTTATACTGTTATTCAAAACAGTGATCATACTGGAGTCAGTGAGAAGAAAATCCTTGATGTATGTCTGATCTTTTTGATTGATTTTGGCAGAAATCTTACCGTGTCCGGTATTTATATCCAGCAAACCAATAAATACATTTCCATAATAAAAGGTTTCATAAGGGACATTTCCATAATTGACCACGTATATTCCCTCGTTGTGATAAAATATTTTACATCTACCGTATCTTGCTTGTGGTAATTGATGTTGCCATTGCAAATCTCCTGATAGGCTAAAAGCAAATACTGAATTTCCTGAGGCAATATATATTACTCCCTCGTGAATTAAAAAATTACTCAATTGATGCCCCAGCGTTTTTTTTGAATGAACTGAATTTAGTTTAGACAGATAATTGATCACACCCGTCCAAGACGTTTAAATATTAAAAACAGCAATCCCGTTTGACGCGGGTTTCCGCTCCAAAATACAGACTTTTCTAAAATAATCCCCCCTTCCCTTAAAAGAGGACAGTTTGAGTTGAAAGGTTTTTGATCT
>JBGTLS010000365.1:0-4167 GCA_041744015.1 Cryomorpha sp.
GGACCAATTTGGGTACATAACGTACGTTACCTGTGCAGTCGATGTCAAAAATGGTCTTGCCGGTGTATGAACAATTAAGTTTTCGTCGGTCATTCGTCTTGTAATATGGCATACTGTGTCGTCCACACCCGCTAAAAGGTATCTTGATTCAAAAATCGATGTAAAGTCTTCCGAAGAGAACAAAATTTTTCCATCAGAATTAACGATATAGTGCAAAGAGTCTCTTTGATATGAAAACTCCAATTCATTGAGTAAATAAGGCTTTGGCTTAACAACTTTCAGATAAGAGAACCCATTGATCACGGTATCAGTTTCCACATAACAACTGTCAAATTCATTTCGTGACATAACGTTTCCAAGTGTATCGATATCAAATCGCTCGTACACCCAATAGTTGCCGACTTTCAATTGAGCAAAGTTCGGATACTGCGCAGGCAGCGGTGATGGTTGAACTACCTCTGGCTCCTCATCCTTCGCACAGGAAAAAAATAATATTGACAATAAAACGACTCCGGTTAAATAGCTCACCTGTCTCATATCCATATTCTAAATTTATTTGAAAACGAACAAATTTTTAATTTATTGTTTAATCCGAAGCATAAGCAAACACACGCAACGACTCGAAATCAGAATGATGCATGCATCGCTTTTTATGCGTTTATATTTACTATTTGTTTTCGTTTTGGGGCTTTTTTAGAGCTTGACTACTTCGTGCATGGTATTGTGGAGAAGACACGTGCTCAACCCATCAAAATCAAAGCGGACCTTCTGCAGGGTTAAGAGAGCAGATCGCCCCAGGTATTTCAATTTTTCAAAATTCTTTCCGCCTGTGTTGTGAGCACCTGAATGTCATTTTTTTCTATCAAAGTCTCTTTTCCCACGTGCAAAACCATTTCTGCGTGCCTGATCAAGGCATTTTTGTAATCCGCTTTGCTCGCGAAACCATCAATGGTAATCAGTGCATGCATCAACCTGTTGATCACAGCTGCACTTCCGGCCGAAAACTGCCTTATCTGATTAAAAGTTGTATCCAAAACACCATCAAATTCCAGTGTGTCAACAATCATTCTCAGATTGCCTTCATCATCCAAATGATATTTTGAAGGGAATTTCGCTTGCGCCAGATAGCACATGATAGCAGTAAGATTGTCGATACATGCTGTTGCTGTAAATGGATCATTAACTCCTGTAGACAGCGCGCGCGAAGCTATTTCGACCATTTGGTGGATGGAAAATTCGAGATCCTGCTGGGCGGTTTTTGTTTTGCCAATTACGAATTGCTTTCTGATTTCTTCTATCTTGTCATCGTCCCAGTTGTCGTTTGTAAAGAGGACACCTATTTCCATACCTTCCACCAAAAATGCTCCGGTTCTTGGATACAATTCGAGCAGCACATTGTTTTTCGTTACATATTCAATCAGCGTTTCACTGTCAAAATACTGAAGGTAGCCACTTTTGGGTGATTTCAGGGAAATCTGTATTTGATAACCTGAGATACTCACCCTTGGATCAACGCTTTGATTACTTTCTGTGTCATCCCCGATTTTTTTAGGAAATAAATTTTTCAATTGCCCTGAGATAAAGCCTGAAATATCAGACACAACGTGATCTGCCTGTATGCTTACAGCAATTTGATGTATGAAAATAATGAGCAAAACAATATTCATTATGGCCGCTATAATGGCCACCAGAATGGAAATAGATGGTATGAAGGTGTAATCATTGGCGTCTCGTACCGAATTTAAAACAAGAAGGCAATAGAGATAGGTAGAAATATAGGAGCCCAATACCACCTGATTGAGCCGGACATACATGAATTTTTTGATAAGCCGCGGACCGAATTGAGAAGATGCAAGTGTTAATGCAACCAGTGTGATGGAAAATACAGTACCTGCGACACCCATCATGGCGCCAGAAATTGTGGATAAAATCGCCCGGGCGGAATCAGAACTGTTCACGAAAAAAAAACGAACCAGGCCCTCCTGTTCAAAATCGATTTGACCATCAATATACACCAGACCAATTGCAAGCAGGACAGCAAAAAGAATTATAACAACCGGAATGAACCAAAAAGTGGCTTTCAATTCACTCCATTTAAACAATATTTTTTTCATTTATGAATTCGTAATTTGTGGTTAATGTAATGAACGATCGAACGAAGAGTCTTTCAGGGTTTACATAGAACTTAATCAAAGATATGATTTTAGACAACCCCACTTTGCATAATTCAGTATGGTTACGGTATATAGGCTGATGCCGGGCCTGAATTAAACGAAAGAAATACATATAAACACATTCCGGTTAGTATTCTTCGAATAACTGCTTCACTTACTGCGATGTACGTGCCGGAAGTACACGCAACTCATTTGATGGAAGCATAAGACTCAGTGAACATATCTAACAGCCCATTCACAAATGGTCGCCTCTAATAAATGAAATTTACAAAAAAGGAAACATTCTAATTTTTCTACGGTTCTCAAGTAAATCTCAATCTTTAGTTTCTAATGTTTTTCGAAATCACCCCATATTTGTGTTCGGGAACATTACCTTATCCGGATTTTTCTTTAGCTCGTCCATCACGGTTTCAAATAATTCCTTTTTGACCCTGCCCGAATTTTTTGGATCAACCAGGTATCGCACAATCACTTCTACCCATGTGTTGTTATGGGCCCTAATAAAAACAGAGGGATATTCATTTACATCCAGTTCATCTACGGGAGTATCTGCCAGGATTTTTTTAAACCGCCTCACTCTTCTGACCATTGCATCCCCAATTTTCTTTTCAACCATACTTTTTATGGTATCGCTGGTGAATTTAAAATCGCTTTTGTAGGATATGAAGAAACTAAGTTCGTTCCAGATGAAGGGAAATAAAGGCCACGAATAATTATAGACATATTCGATAAATACTTTTGAGTTGGCAAATCTTATAATACGTCCACTTGGATGGTCAGCCGATAAATAATCGCCATTGAATTCCCACAGGGTCGTATCCAGATAGCTTACATTGATTACATCGCCAAACACATTACCTATTCGAATGCGATCACCAACTTCATATGGCTTCCGGATAAGAATGTATAGCCATCCAAAAAAACTCGTGATAGGATTTTGTAAGGCAAAGCCAAGAATAAGGGATATAATACCAAAAGATAGCAAAGCAGCATACCAATTGGCAAAGAGCAGTGAAAGAATAATAACCAATATTACAAGCGCTGCAAAAAAGTCGGTAATACGGATGAAATTAAATACTTTGGTTTTATCTTCTACTTTGCGGTCGAATACTTTTTTTAAAAGTCTTGCCGCCAACAACACCAAAGAAATCAGCATTAAGGCAAGCATAATTTTTTGCGCCAGCGGTATATAACTGTGTTCAATGGGTATTTTTTTCCATCCCAAAAGAAAATAAAGGACACCGCAGCCCAAAAAAAGGATAGCGGTTATACCCAAAACAGGAGCTTCTTTCTCTAAAGCAACGGCGCTTTCCTGTTGTACAGAAATTGAGCTTTCACTCAATGCTCTTTGTACTTTCCTATCCTTCTTTATTTCTTCTAATTCTTTATCCTCTAAGGGGTCTGAAGTTTCCATGCCAGATGATAAATTTATTACATGTAAACTTAATCAACTTTTTTAAAACCATCATTGTCAATACTTAGAACCAGGAAATTTCACATGTTTATTATTGTTTTGTTGTACAGAGTGATATTAAGCCGCAACGCTTTTCCGGATAGTGAAATAGAATGTGCTTCCATTTCCCTCTTCTGATTCCAGCCATATTTCTCCTCCCATTCTTTCAATACTTTTCCTGACCATTGCCAGACCCATACCCGTACCGTCGTATTGCTTTGGAGAATTCAGACGACTAAACAATTGGAAGACCTTCTGTCTTTGATTTTCCGCTATACCAATTCCATTATCCTTTACACTGAGAGTATAACTTAAATCATTCTCAGCCACATGAATAGAAACAATCGGTGCTATTCCTTCCGGTACAAATTTAATCGCATTCGATATAAGGTTTTGAAACACTTGTATAAAACCTGTAGATGAACCATTTATAACAGGCAAATTTTCACTGGTGACCAGCGCATTTTTTGCTGAAATTTCATTTTGTAGAATCTGTTTAACTTCCAGGAACACCTCATTCAGGTTCACGGATTCAGTGGT
>JBGTLS010000366.1:0-18170 GCA_041744015.1 Cryomorpha sp.
TTCAAAACCGACCTCGATTTCTTTGGCGGAAAGCAAATCTGCGCTGCAGTTTTTGAGCCTGTCCATAAATGAATGGCTCTCCCCGTTTGATGTTTTAAGGCTCCATACGATATCGTTCATTCGGGACATTAACTCACCTGATTGTTGTCGGACCTTATTCAGCATTTCTCTGCTGACGTTGGGTTGTGAATCCCATGCCTGTGTGGCGAGGTCGCTGAATATATGCATGCTGCTGAGCGATGCGCCCATATCGTCATGAAGATCGGCCGTGATGCGCTCCCTTTCATGGAGGATGCTTTTCTCCTTTTCGATGTGCCACTGCTTTTCGCGGATTTTGTAGTTTGTGTAGTAGGTTATGAGAGAGATGATGAGAAGGATCGTTGCCACGACAATCAAGATTCTGAACCACCATTCCTGCCACCAAAATGCAGTCATTTCAATGTTGAGCAATTTGGGTTGGTCATTGAAGTAGCCATCTTCATTTATAGAAAGGACTTCAAAGATGTACTTGCCCGGTGTAAGCTTTGTGTAACGGGCAGTGACAGGATTGTTGCGCACCACCCAGTTTTCGTCGACACCGATCAGGCGGTATTTGATTTGCTGGGCCTGGGGATTCATCAGGTCGAGCACTGCGATGCCAATTTCAATGGTATTTATTCCAGAAGGAACTTTGAGGGGACTTGAAGTTTCCTGGTTGAAAGGATAGGGGTTAATAGTTCTGTCAGTTTGGATCGACGAGAAAAGTACTTCTGGCAATTCGGTGTGTGGCGAGATGCTCCAGGGCTCAATTGCCGTAAGTCCCCGGGTGCCCCCGAAAATGATTCGCCCGTCGCGTGCTATCGTGACTACCCGGGCATTATACTCCACTGAACCGACACCCCTGTGGTCGTGGTATTTTCTGATAAAACCGTCAACCTTATTGATTGAAGCAATGCCGCGGTTGGTGCTCAGCCATATCCTCCCAAAACTATCGGCCACCATTGCGTAAACCGTATTATTGGGCAGACCATTTTTCATGGTATATTGATCTTCGATGGTCCGTTTGAGCGGATTAAATCGGATGAGGCCCGATGAAGTGCCTATCCAGGCAAGGCTGTCGTGCTCTTCGTAGATTTGATAGGTAATAAACCTTTCGGGAAATTTATACACAACGCTGTACTTGTCACCTTTCAACTCAAAATATTCCAATCCTCCGTGATAGGAGTGTTTATAAATATTTTCATGCCTGTCTTCATAGGCGAAGAAAGTTTCAAAAAGCAAACGTTCGTTCAACCCGGGAACATCTCTGATTTCCCGAAAGTCTTTATCCAGTTGCCATATTCCTTGCATACTGCCAAGTAGCATGTCTCCATTTTTTTGAGGCGACATGTGATGAAAGTAGTACGAATCGCGGTATTTCGTGATTCGTTCATCGGGCTGGGTGATGGATTGCAATGACTGGGTGCTATGATCATATCGGTATAATAGCTCGTCACAGAAATAGATATGTCTTCCCCCTGAGTCGGCATAAATGAAGTTGCTTCGATAGTCGAATAACTTTTTTGTAAACCTGAGCGTTTCGTCCAACTCAATGATGCCTCCTGCATTCGTATTGCAATAAAAACTGCCGTTAGAAGCTTGTATAATTCCCCGTACAAAATTATCGGTTTGCAGCCTTAGGCTTTCATTGTCTGTAAGGTGATGCGTAAATCCATCATTCTCGAGTGAAGCATAACTTACCCCCCGACCCCATACACTTGTCCAGAGTATGCCATCTTTTGATACAAAGCTGAACGAGCATCTGCGGCCCTGTAAGGATTCTGGATTTTGGGATTCCTGTTGGTAAAATGCAAGCTGGGATCCATTTTGAACATCCAGCTTTATCAATCCATCATTTGTTGAAACCCAAAGCGAACCTTGTTTGTCGAGATGTAGGTGGTGTATGCGATCTACTGTTGGCTTATGAATGGATCTGAGTTTGCGGTTTTGGATATTGTAACTCCAGATTTCATTTGAGAAATCAAAAAAAAACACGGCGGTATCAGCGCTGACATGCACAGATTCACTAAACACAGCGGCCCCTGAAATGTCCAGCTCGACCATTTGCCATGAGGCGTTTGTAAGTCTAGCTGAAGCAGGTAAGAAAATGTAATTTTTAGTGTCGATGTTCGCTACTGCATGGATGTGTTTTATTACTTCAATTATCGCTTCTGGATATTGGCCATTGTCGGGTAGGTGATGGTTTAGGTAAATGAGATGCACCACATCCTGCGAAAGAAGATCGATCACGATAAATGTATTGACTGATATTTTTACCAGCAGATGGGTTTGTGTGGCATACATGGGTTCAAACATCACCACTTGCTTTTTCCAAAAGGTGTGGATTTCCCAATCAGGCACCAATTTCACAAATTGATTTTCGGCATAATTGAATTGAAAAAGACATTCGATTTGTCCAATCCAGATATTTCCATCAGGATCTTCCACAATGCCTTTTGCGCGGGTCAATCCTTCAGCTCCCGGTGCAATTTCCCGGTTGCTTTTGCATGCTATGCCGTCAAACCGGCTCACACCATCATAGCTCGTAAACCACATGAAACCAAATTGATCCTGCATGATATCATTCACTATGGTTTGCGAAAGCCCCTGATGTGGCGTGAGGTGTTTAAAATACAATTGATCATGCTGGGCCACCGCAGAGAGCGATATCAGCAAAAAGAAGAATAGAGTTGCGTAGCTCTTGTATTGATGACGTCTGGTTAGCATTTGATCGGGCACCCCACCTTCATGAATGAAATACCGGTGGTTTGTCGTAAATATAATGAAATTTACCTTGCTGTATCTTCTTCTTCAGGGTATTCCCATTTCATTTTTTATTGATTCTGAAATGAATGAAAGGATGCTTTGGAAGTGATCCCAAAACAACTGAATTACCCCGAATTTTCACCTACGGATGCTGTAATCACCCGGTGGACTGAAACGTCGGATTTCGCGGAAGCTAAAAAAAAAGGAGTGAAAATCTGCGCTCCCCTTTTATCGTCTATCACAATTGAAACCTACTTCGCAATCATTAATTTTTCCATGATCACTTCATTTCCGGTTGTGAGGCGGTAGATGTAGACGCCATTCGGCAAATACGTCCCGTCAAAATTCAATCGGTACTCCTGCCCTTCGTCGGTATCCTGATTGAAAAGTGTAAATACTTTTCTTCCGCTCAGGTCAAACAATTCCAACATGGTGCGACCTGTTGTGGCGGTTATAAAATGCACGGCGGACGGACCATTGGAAGGGTTTGTATGCGTGGACATCGTGCTTCTGGTGTGTGTATAAGATTCAGGATTATCATGTGATTGATTCGATGTCCCCAATAGTTCATGTGGTTCTGTGATAGGATTTTCTCCCGAATTAATACAAGCCGTTTTTGTGACAACAATGGGATTTGACAGATCGTAACAGAGTCCATCAATGGCACTGAGTGGAGGAAAGAAACCATTATTTAACATCTGAGCTGCATCCGTGAGCACCTGATCCGGAAACTCCACATTCAAAACCCATATCTGAAATTGATTGCCCGCGTATGCATTGAACGAAAATCCATTTGTCGGTTGAGCAAAGAAATAAGCCAGCACCAGTGGATCGGGCGAAGTGTCTGTGATGAGACCAATCGACTTAGAGTCCATGTTGGGCGTTTCAGAAAACCGCACTTTTATCAGGTCCTTCGAATTTTCGCAAACTGTGGTTTGGCTGTTGGTGAAAATGGTTCCGGCGTCAGCCAGACATGGGTCTGTTTCCACTTCACAAAGACATTCCGGAGACCAGACACCTGTCTGACCTGCTTCATTTATGCAGGGTGTGCCGGGGTTATCCGGACCACCCAAGACGCCGTTGCAATCAAACTCGCAGCCTGGTATAGCAAACCCTATTGACACAGATGTTGAACAGGATAAACTGCCGTTGTCGATTGAAAGGTTGATATCCACAAAAATTCCAAAAGTTGGGAGGATGAGTGGAACAACAAACTCGTCAACACCATCCGGAATTTGGAAAGACAAATATTCCGTCTCATAGTCATAACTATAGATGATTTCCACATCCAATTGAGAACCGGGACTGACGTTGGTCAACGAGAGTGTCAGCTCGACGTCCGGATTGTATTCAATGCATGGATTTGCAAATTGATCCACTGCAACGACTTCAATAATGCACGGCACCTCTTCTACCATACACAAGCAGTTTTCTGACCACGTGCCGTTTTCGTCTGTTTGGGAAAGACTAGCCGCACAGGGAAGGCTCAGGGTCAGGAACAGCATCAGGGTGCAGATGACCCCCATGCATTTCGGGTTTTGGTTTTTCATGATTGGTTGGTTTTATTACACCTCCGGGTTCATCTCCCTGGTGGAATTGGTTGTCCCTAAATATAACGGTCTTGTTTTCATTATGCAAACCTAAGGGACGAATTCATAGCAGACACTCCTTTTTCCGGATTCAGGGCCGCCACGAAGGTGTAGTATAAAAAGTCCAACCCACCTCAACCCACCAACAACCCCAACTCCCCCACCTGCTTCGAATACCAAAACAATTCAAAGTTTTCAAATTGATTTTCAAAATCGGCTTTCAGAGCGGCGAAAGTCATTGGTTTTTCCCAAAGGGGTGAAAGTTTTGGGAGAATACCCGCCAGCCAGCGGCCTTCAGCGGCATCGAGGGTGATTTTAAACGTGTCGGTTTTTTCGTGAAATAAAAGTTCAACGAGTCGAAAGGTCTGGCCCTTTTTTGTTTTTATTTTTTCGGTTATTTCCGGAAAGGTCCCCAGCCATAAAATCCGGGCGCTGGCTTTAATGTCAAAACCGGGCTCGTCTTCGAGGCAGGAGGCAATGTAGTGCGGAGGAATCGTGGTGCGGGGAATTTTGAAATCAAACCAGGATTGCAGCGATTCCTCAAAGCCGATGCCGTGCATGAAATTAAAAAGCGATTTGCGAAGCCCATAACTGAACGCGGTATGGTCGATTCCCGTGGAATCGTCGAAAGCCACATCGTTGTTGGCAAAGGTGATGGGATTGTATCGCGGTGCCACCCCATAAGCTTCGGGATTCATCCCCACCGGACTGTGCGTTGTCAACGCAAACTGATGCCAGAATGCCGACTGAATCACCCCCTGTTCGAAAAGTTGCCGCACCATCTCGAGGCTGTCCACCGTTTCCTGCACGGTCTGCGTGGGATACCCATACATGAGGTAAGCGTGCACCATGATATCGGCTTCGGTAAAAGCACGGGTCACCTGCGCCACCTGGGCCACAGTGACACCCTTATCGATGAGCTTCAACAACCGATCTGAAGCCACTTCAAGTCCCCCCGACACAGCAATGCAACCGGAGGCTTTCAACAAAAAACACAGATCCGCGGTGAAGTTTTTCTCGAATCTGATATTGGTCCACCAGGTCACCGTGAGCTTTCGCCGGATGATTTCGATGGCGAGCTCCTTCATGAGTTTAGGAGGCGCGGCTTCGTCCACGAAGTGAAATCCCGTTTCTCCGGTCTGGGCGATGATGGTCACCATCCTGTCCACGAGCAGCTTCGCGGCGATGGGTTCGTAGCGGCGTATATAATCGAGCGACACATCGCAAAACGTACATTTTCCCCAGTAACAACCGTGGGCCATGGTGAGTTTGTTCCAGCGCCCATCGCTCCACAGGCTGTGCATGGGGTTGGCTATTTCGATCACGGAAATGTATTCGCTCAGCGGCAAATCGCTGTAATCCGGTGTGCCGGTTTTCGGTTGCGGATAGTCCATCAGGTCGGTGCAGTCCTTGTACACCACCCCATTCTCCTGCAGGAAAGTGCGTTTGTATTTTTGGATTTCCGTTTCCGAAAAATGGCCAAGCACATGGCCCGCCAGCAGTTCGATGGGCAATTCCCCATCGTCGAGGGTGATGAAATCAAAAAATTCAAAAACCCGCACATCCGACACCGAACGCAATTCGGTATTCGGAAAACCGCCACCCATGGCGATTTTCATTTGTGGATAACGCGCTTTGATCAATTGAGCACACCGAAATGCGCTGTACAAATTTCCCGGAAAGGGCACGGATAAACAGACCATTTTCGGAGTCATTTCACGAAGTTTTTGATCTAAAATATCCAGGGTGATATCATCGATAAAAGTGGTTTCCTGTTGCAATTCCGTGTAGAGTTCGTCGAATGAATTGGCGCTCATGCCGAGTCGTTCGGCGTACCGGCTAAACCCAAAATGCGGATCGATGCACTCCACGATAAAATCGGAAAGATCTTCCAGGTAAAGCGTGGCGTAGTGTTTGGCTTTGTCGTGCAGGCCCATATTCCCAAAAGCCCAGTCCATGTCGTCGAGCTGTTCGAATCGCGCCGACCTGGGCAGGAAATGATCCGAAGCGAGCTGCCGCGCAAAAGTGGGGTTTTTCCCCTGAAGGAATTGAATCACCTGATCGAGGGGCTGGAGATAAGCTTCGCGCAAAGTGTAGATGCGCTGGCAATTTGCGGAAGTGATGGTCCCGTTTTCACGGGAAATGTCGAATAATTTGCGAAATGTTTTTTCGGTGAAAAGCCGAAGAATCACTTCAATCCCGAGGTCCATCTGAAATGCCGAAATGCCCTTCGTATTCAAAAACCCTTTCAGGTAAGCCGTGGCCGGATAAGGCGTGTTGAGTTGGGTGAAGGGCGGTGTGACGAGGAGCAGGTCTTTCAAAAGGACACAAGAATAAGGGGCAAAGATAGGTGTTTAGGGAAAGCGTAATTGGCTGAAAAATGATCACAATCTGCAAGATTTATATAAGGGTATGGGATTTTGCGCTTTTAGCAAAAAAAATCACCTTTCCTAAACCCGCGAAGGTCAAATTCAGACCACCCATTTCGAACATCACCGGTCACGCCAGCCGTCGTTCTCTGCAATTGTAACCAGATATTCCCGTATAAGTATGGGCTCACACCATATATTACCCTTGAGTTAAATCATTCATTATCCATCAACTTTAATTCTCTAATTACTTTCTGACGATCAATTTTTTATTAGCTTTGATCATTGACCCTTCATTTTTATTAACCAACTTTTAAAATAACCAGATGAAATCAACACTGACCCTCTGTTTTATTGGACTGACTTTTTTGGCGAAAGCCCAGATCGAACTGATATATGAATCGCCGGCTCACAGCGGTCCGGTGCTTGTTTCGGACAACAATGTGAAAAATGCCGTCGTGGATTTTAATACCCATCCTACCGAATTCAATATTTATAACCTCGACAACAGTTTGTTTCGGACATGTCAATTGCCTACCGGGGTTGAAGCAACCGGTAGCTGGTGGGTGTCCTATCCCACCCTTACACTTTTTGATTGCGATTCCACCAATCTGGAATACATCCTTGTAAGGCCAGGCAACCAGTCTCAATCCATCGAACCTCATACACGCGTGGTACGTGAAGATGGAACCGTACTTCTCGATATTCCGGGATGTACTTTTTCAGGAGCATCAAATAGCCCCACTGCTGGAAGCGGGGGCGGACTATACAACGATGGAAACAGTGCGGTCATGTTTGTACTTGAGGGTATACATTATTTTCATCCGAGCAGATACTATCGACTGTGCGGGGCCGCTCCAGCCATGTACAGCGCATCCCAGGGAGGCATTACAGGGGTGGAATCAATCGAAGAGGGAGCAAAAACCGGCATGATGCTTTTCCCAAATCCGACGGCGACTTCGATTCGAATTAAATACGAACTTCCTGCAGGAGCGACCAATGGAATCCTTCGCGTGTTTGATTTACAAGGTCGAATGATAAAGGAGTGGAATGTAACGCATCAATTTGATCACATTGTATTTGACGTAAGCAATCTCGAAAGCGGAAATTATATCGCACATCTTTTGCTCAACAATGGCACGAAAGTGAGTGAGAAATTTGTGAAGATTGGAAATTGATTTTGTTGGTGTCTGAGCCTTGTGGGCAATTTATAAATGCAGCCCGCATTCCGTTTTCGGACTGTTGTTCCACCGACCATCCCGGTCTTCACCCGGCACCGTGCAATGGGTGCAGCCTATGGAATAATATCCCTTTGAAACCAGTGGATGAAAAGGCAAATGGTGGTCCCGGATGAATTGGTCCCGCTCTTCCCGCGAAACGTCCAGCAGCGGATAAAACTTTAAAATACCCTGTCGCTCTTCAAAAATATTCAATGAGGACCGGTGGTCACTTTGCCAGGACATCAGTCCGGAGACCCAAACTGAAAAATTTTTCCTGAGCGCATGCAGGGGTTCGACCTTATTGATATTGCAGCAATAATTTGGATCTTTTGACCAGGTTTTATCTTTTGTGGTGAAATCGTGTTTCCAGGTTTCCGCTTTCACGTCTTCTACATTCAAATCGTAAAGTTGCGTGAGATAAGCTTTGTACACCAGCGTTTCCGCAAAATGATACCCGGTATCGATGAAATAAACTTTTTGCATTTTGTTTACTTCTGAAAACAGTTTTAAAAGTAACGCTGATGTAGCCGCAAATGAAGAAGTCAACATAATTTCAGCCCGGTCAAAATCAATGTACAATTGAGCCACGCGTTGCTGGGGTGTCAACTGAACGAATTTTTGATTCAAAGCGATTATTTCCTCTTCGGATATTTTCTGGGAAGTCGTATTCATATTTTTAGGGGTGTTATTGTTCATTTTAATCTATCCGGTTAATCAGTCTCCGGGGCCAGTTGAATAATCAGGTTGTCGAGAGATTCTGATATTTGAATCTGGCAACCCAACCTGCTATTGGGCTTTACGAAAAAAGCCTGATCGAGCATGTCGTCTTCTGCCTCGGATTTTTCAAAAAGTGCGTGATTGGATATCACATAACACTGGCACGAGGCGCATAGCGCCATACCCCCGCATGTTCCCTCCACAGGCAATTCTGCCGATTTGCAAAGTTCCATCAAATTCAAATTCATGTCGACCGGTGCATCCAGTGGATGGCTTATTCCTTCGCGGTCAATGACTGTAATTTTCACCATCAGATTGAAATAAATTCTGCTTTTTTTGCCTCCTTTTTCTCACCATCAAATCCGGTAATACCGTTGACCGTGGTGTATTTCATCACATACTTTTTTTCGGGATTGATAATTGAATACGCGAATTGAAGCGCCACAGCAGCTTCGTGAAATCCACAGAGAATCAGTTTCAATTTACCCGGATACGTGTTCACATCGCCAACTGCAAAAATCCCCGGAATATTGGTACTGTAATCCAAAGCATTGTTTACTTTGATGGCATTTTTTTCAATCTCCAATCCCCAGTTTCCTATTGGTCCGAGTTTTGGCAAAAGCCCAAAAAGCGGGATAAAATAGTCTGCCGGAATTTCCTCAATTTCACCAGAAATTCTTTTCACAACCGTAGTTTCCAACAGTGGATTTCCCTTTAAATCGACAACCTCTGCATCTGTCACCACATTGATTCGTCCGCTCGCCGCCAAAACAGCCAATTTCTGCACAGACTCCGGTGCACCGCGAAATTCCCTGCGGCGATGAACCAATGTCACCTGGGAAGCTACACTTTCAAGAAACAAGGCCCAATCCAGCGCAGAATCTCCACCACCGGAAATCACCACCCGTTTGTTGCGGTATTTTTCCGGATCCTTTATGATGTAATCAACACCTTTATTTTCGAAATCAGCAATATTAACAATAGGCGGTTTTCGCGGTTCGAAAGAACCCAAACCACCGGCTATAATTACCACGGGTGCCTGATGAGCACGACCCGAAGCGCTCTTCACAACGAAACTTTTATCATCCAGTTGATCAATCGTTTCAGCGCGTTCCCCCAATGTATAACCAGGCTTAAATGGTTTAATCTGTTCTTCCAGGTTTTTGATCAGGTCTCCGGCCAGTATTTCAGGGAAACCGGGAATATCGTAAATGGGCTTTTTTGGATAAATTTCCGCGCACTGCCCGCCGGGAATGGGAAGGGCATCGATCACGTGACACTTCAGCCCCAGCAATCCCGCTTCAAAGACCGTAAAAAGTCCGACAGGACCCGCACCAATTATTAAAACATCTGTTTTTATCATTTTATTATTGTTCAATTTTGCACGTTTATTTATGAATGAGTTTTTCAGTCATCCGGTTCATTTCCTCTACTTTATATTCAAAACTACCTTTGAGCGTATCGCGGTATTTGTTCAGATTTTCCAGCAGCGCATTGATATCATCCGGAATAATTTCTTCGAGAAATTGCCGCATTCTTTTTGCCATTGTCGGCGACTTTCCATTGGTTGAAATGGCGATTTTTAAATTTCCTTTTGTGACAATTCCCCCCAGATAAAAATCACAGTATTGCGGCGTATCGGCCACATTCACCAGAATATTTTTTGATTTACAATCGCTATATATCTGAACATTGACCGCTGGAATATTGGTCGCGGCAATCACCAGTTGTTTATTGGCCAAATGCCTGTAATGATAGCTCGTCTGAATCAGAATTACCCTGTGGTGGTTGGCCAAATCGATCACTTCATCGAGAAAGGTTTCAGACACCACGGTGACCTGCGCATGGGGACTCGATTTCAAAAGAAAACCGAGTTTTTCAAATCCAACATATCCCCCGCCGACAATCAGTACCTGAAGTTGATTCACCTTGAGAAATATGGGATATAATTCATTTTTGGTGTCCATTTTATTTAGCCTTTATTTGAGAATTTAACTCATTCACTGCTATTTCTTCATAAAAACTGCGCAGTTTGTGGCTGTGCCTTACCACTTCTCCAATTACGATGACTGCTGGTGAGTTCATTCCATGGCGTTCGGATGTTTCCACAATGGTATTCACCGTTCCCAACGCCAGTTTTTCATAAACTGAGGTTCCATTTTGTATGATGGCGACTGGTGTTTCGCCTTTATCATATTTCTGAAAAAGTCTGACGATCGATTTCAATTTCCCCATGCCCATCAGAATGACCACGGTCGCGGAACTTTGCGCCGCCAGTTTTATATCACCTGAAAGCTTATTCTCGCTGGTGGTGCCGGTTACCACCCAGAAACTTTCTGCCACCTTCCGCTGGGTGAGGGCGATGCCCAGCGATGCCGGAACCGCCGCGGATGAAGAAATACCGGGTACCATGGCTGTTTCAATATTAAAAGCTTCAGCATACGCGATTTCCTCCGTACCCCTGCCGAACACAAAGGGATCACCCCCTTTCAACCTGACCACATGACCGTAATTGAGTGCATGTTGCACGATCAATTCATTGATTTCATCCTGGGAATAAATATGGTCTCCCTTGCGCTTGCCGACGAAAACTTTAATAGCCTGGGGTCCGTGTTTCAACAGCTTTTTGTCTACCAGGGCATCGTACAAGATCACGTCGGCCGATCGCAGGGCTTTCACCCCTTTTAAAGTAATAAGTTCAGGATCGCCCGGGCCAGCGCCTACCAGGGTGAGTTTGGGTTTTTTTGTTGGTCTCATTATTTTAAAATTATGTTCCGAAAATTTGAAACGGTGTGATAGAATTTTTCGGCGACTTGCAGATAATCACTGGCAAATTGCCCGCTGGGCTCGTTTGCCTGAATCGATAATATCTGTTCTGAAAATTTTCCCAAATCCTGAAATGACGGCTCGGTTTCAAACACTTCATCGAATATTCGCACCACGTCCACCTGGGTGTTTGTTTGTTTATCGCGCGTCAGAAGCAATGCCTTTGCCGTGTTTATCATGGAAGAATAGGAATGATAAATACTGTCAGACCATGCATTTGCCGCAAGTGACAGCTTTGCATTGTCGATTTTTTCTTCTGATTCATAAAAAAGTGTGGCCACCAAATCGATAATAACGCCGGCACACTCGCCTACTCCGATTTCTTTTTTGAACGTTTCCACGTGGCCCCAATCGATGTATTCATCGGCTGTCAGCGTTTCTGAATCAGCAAACGGCTTGAGCAAATCATAAAAATAGCGTTCACCCTTACGGTCGTAATATGCAGTAAAAGAATCTCCCTCATTGTTTTCTTCAAAGTCATTCAGGATTTTCCGCAGGACATTCGGACCGCGTTTGCTTGGGATTTTGATAATTTTCTTTGCAAATCGTCCATCGCCATTGCCGACAGTTCCCCCGCCGAGCAAAACCTGAAGCGCAGGTGCGACAAGTTTGCCTGCATTGATCGTCATTCCCTGAAAGCCGATATGCGCCATCATATGCTGGCCGCAGGAATTCATACATCCACTGATTTTGATGGCCATTTCGCTGTTTTTTATATAATGTGGATATTCTTCGGTTAGAACTTTCTCCAATTCCCGCGCAATTCCGGTGCTGTTGGAAATTCCCAGATTACAGGTGTCGGTTCCCGGACAGGCTGTGATATCATTCAATGAATTATATCCCGGTAAGGCAAATCCGAGTTTGTCCAATTCTATATAAAAAAATGGCAGGTGCGCTTCCGAAATATTCCGCAATAAAATGTTTTGCCGTATGGTCAATCGCAATTCATTTCCCCCATGGTTTTTTACAAGACCCGCCAGCAACCGCGCTTTATCGGTGTAAAAATCTCCGAGCGGCACCCGGATACCAATGGCAAAAAGGCCCTCTTGTTTTTGAGGAATCACATTGGTTTTTTTCCAAAGGTTGTAAGCTTGATTGTCCGGAATAGAATCTTCAGAAATATTTAATGGAACATTTAAAATAACTGACTCCTCATCTCTATCATCTATAAGAAATGTTTGAATTGATAAAGCTTTCTGTTCTTCAGCGACAAGCGCCAGAAAAGCATCCTTACCGATGTCATTAAAGAGGAATTTTATCCTGGCTTTTAACCTCCGCGATCGCTCCCCATGGCGGTCAAAAACGCGCAATACACCTTCCATAAATGGAATAATCCGATCTCCGGCAAGGAATTCATACACCACATCGGCGTGACGCGGCTGGGAACCAAGCCCACCTCCGATCATCACTTTAAATCCTCTTATTTCTTTTCCGTTTTCGACTTTAATTTTTGGAATAAAACCGAGATCGTGCATATAAGTCAACGCTGTATCGGCGTCGGATGATGAAAATGCGACTTTGAATTTCCGACCCATTTCCTGGCATATAGGGTTTCTCAAAAAGAATTTAAATGTGGCTTCTGCATAAGGTGTCACATCGAAAGGCTCTTCGGGATCGATACCGGCCATTTCGGAAGCGGTAACATTGCGCACTGTATTTCCGCAGGCTTCGCGCAGTGTCACATCGTCCTTTTCGAGATCAGCCCACAATTGCGGAGTTTGATCCAGGCTGACGAAGTGAATTTGTATATCCTGACGGGTTGTGATGTGAAGGCGGCCTGTGGAATACTTGTCAGATACGTCTGCAATGCGCAACAGCTGATCGCCAGTAAGGCGTCCAAAAGGAAGTTTCATCCGGATCATTTGCACGCCGGGTTGACGTTGACCATAGACCCCGCGCGCCAGTCTCAGGCTGCGAAATTTCTCATCATCAATTTTGCCTTCCTGAAACAATCGGATTTTTCGCTCCAATTCGAGAATATCCTTTTCGACTATCTGATCTTCCAATTCTGTTCTGAAACTTTTCATTTGATTCTACTTTTTTTCGGTGGTGGTTTGAATGGGCATGAAAAAAGCCTTCCGGTTGGGAAGGCTTGTACTCGTTTTATTCTCGGTTTCTGCGATTCTAAACTAAGTCATATCCCTTCCCCTTGCGGGAAAACAGCAAGTGCAGCAGCACATGTTTGAGATATTCATTGTCTTTGTGGTCATTTCAATCATCTTTCCCGGTCAAAAAAAAAGCCCTTCCGGTTTGGGGAAGGGCTTTACAAAGTCTTTTAAGATTCTATAAAATACAATTTTCCCTTCCAGTCTGGCTGTTACAACACATGCACATATGAAGGAAGAAAAGGCTCATGTTCTTTAAATTCTGATGCAAATGAAAAACAATTTTCGTAGATATGCTATTATTTTTTCACTTTTTTGACCTTGAGGGAATAAATGGCCTTTTCACTACGTCTGAAAAAGCACGACATGTTCCGCGCTGTCATAGAGGTTTGAAAATGTGCTTTTGATTGAAAATTAGAAGGGTATCACTTTCGCCGATATCAGAAACGCTGTTCAAATTAAATTCCTCCAGAGCGCTTTCCAGATCATGGCTATATAACCTTAATTGCATGTTACAACTGGAAAACTGACCGCCCTGACTTGTCCAGCAATAACCCACATATCCCTGAGCATAAACCAATCCGTTTAAATCTCCTGTGGCAAAAAAGTTATACCCGAAAAAATCGTTTATTTCTAAGTAAAGGGAATCATTTTTGAAATAATATGCGCGGGATTCAGAGCTGGTTTCATCACTTATTATGATCGTATCAGTCGTAAGCGTAAATTCAGCATTCAAATAATTGCTCTCATGCAGGGAGAGATAGTCTTCCGGTTCCATAAAATCCTCAAGATTTAAACCGACAGTAGAAACTTCTGCGCCAGCGGTCCACATGCGAAATTCCTTATCGGTTGTTTCGTGATACCTGAAGGTGACCGGATAAGACTGCTGTGCGGGTGGGTTGGGCTGATCGTCGTCATCATTGCAAGCGGAGGCGATACATCCAAACGTTACGATTAAAATAAAAAATTGGTAAAAATTTGAATTCCACATCTTATGATATTTCAATTTGATAAAACAAATCTTTGATCAGGGTGACTGAAAATATTCAACTTGACTACGTGACCTCGTCAGGAAAGACTTCCCCAAATTTCGAATGATTGTTTGGGGATAATGGGTAAAAGCGAAGTTTTACTGTTTCACCAGTTTTTCGGTTCGCAAAACGCCATCAGCAATAATTTGCATCATATATACCCCGCTGCGCAAGCTACCGATGTCCAGGGTATAGATTTCACTTGTAGCAGAAACTGTGTTTCGTTGCAAAACCATTTTTCCGGTAAGGTCAAATATCTCAACCTGCAATTGTTTGATCCCCGTTTGCGGAAGTACGATTTGAACTGTTCCGGCGGTCGGATTCGGAAATATGCCAGGCTTTCTCACATCCGTAATTTCACTGGATGAAACCACGGAACAAGCATTGTCACAGGCTCCAAAGCATACCGTTTCAAGACTGAGGGGTTCATTGGGCATGATCAGATACCGGCTCAGGTCGGACATAGCACCTTCGATACCACAATCGGCCTGGACGAGTTCGTTGGCGTCAGGTCCATTCCCATTGTAAAATTTATAAGTAACATTCACATCTGCCGGGACCATCGCTTCGAAAGAATACGTTCCATCAGCATTCAGGGTCATGGGTTCCGGAACGAAATAATTAAATGTTCCAGCTATAAACAAACCTTCCGGCGCTATTTCAATGTTATCAGGATTCACACTGATTTCCAATGGATTCAACCCACTCATGCTGCTCACGCTACCCTTGCGCAAGAAAACAGCGGATTGGAGGGCATTGTCAACCGCATTGGCGATGGCAAATTTTACATGATATGTCTGACCGGGAATGAGACTGGCAAAAGCAGTAAACATATGGGTATGTCCCGGAGTGGAAATACTGTTGGGCAGTGGCGGATTGTTGCTCATAAAATAAACTGCGTCTTCCTGATAATTTGGATTTGCATCCAAACAATAGGAATCATTTGCACTATTGGAAGGATACCCTGCATTGACCGTATTAACCCCGATCGGAATATATGTATCAGGAATCAATGCAATATTAATGGCGTCATTTAAAAAAGGTCCTTCCAACCCAGGCCCACTTATAAAAAGCCCAAATACATCATTAAATTGGGTACAGGTAAAACCAGGATATTCATCACTGGCGAAAATATAATCGATCAGAAAAGTATCGGAGGCTGCAACCAAATCAAATTCAATGATCGCACAGTTATTCATATTAAAGCCACCGGAAAGTGCCATCAGATCCGGATCATTCTGAAAATTATCATCCTGAAAGCCAAACCCTCCGCCAAAAGAACTAACACCCGCTGTAGCCAAAATGACGCCTTCAGAAATCGGAAAAGCAGAATTTACAATTTCGAAAGTACCGTATTGGTTACTCTGTGAACCGTCATCCCCATACGCCACACCATTGTAGGTCAGGTTAAAGGCTGTGAGGTCTCCATCGAGCAATACATCGTTGATCAGGGATTCCAGGTTCACGCTGTCAGTGATCAGCACCTGAGCGCTCATCCCTGAAGGCATTAACAGAAACGCAATGAGTGTGATGCAGACGGAAGAAATGTAGCAGGTGTAGCGTTTTTTCATGTTCAGGTTGTTATGGTCAGCCGTAAATATAAACTTTTTGTTAAAACCAGCAAACTGCTATGCGAAAGCAGGGAGGTTCAAAAACCTCTGATAAACTTTCGGAGGAAGGTGGCTGTTGTTTTACGATAGCCCAAAGATGGAAGCCGGATTTTAAAACTAATTTTACATCTGTCAAATTATCAATACGCATCGTGGACGAATCAATCCTTTCATTCCTGCGGTCATAAATCCATACCAAACAACACCATTTATATGACAAATAAGTTTAAACCGAAGAAAACCACTGTGAAGAAAGGTGTCATCGTGCTCGTGGTTTTCGGGATCGTCTTATTTGTTTTTATATTCAGTTTTAACCGGATTGTTTCAGATGCATTTCGCAATTATTACGAAACGACACTTGTGGCGGATATCTATGAATTGGAATTTGAAAAACTGAATGTAAATCTGTTTACCGGAAATATCAAGGTGCGGGATGTCACATTTCAGCCCCGCGCCGAACCGCGAAATAATTATCCCTACATCAACAGCTCCGTTAATCTCTCAGCATCCTTGCTCCTGCTCGAACATGTGGATCTGATGACTTTGTTGTTTGACAAACAACTCCTGGTCGACAAGATTACCATCGATCGGCCCGACCTGGTTTTTGAGCTGAATGGGGAAAGAAATATTTTCATGCCATTTCCTGAGAATACAACTCAGGAACCGGATTCAGTCAGCGAAAAAAATATCCGAATTAATACGTTTCATCTGAGTGAGTTCAGGCTCGCCGAAGCATCCGTCCACATCACGAATTCTTTTCAGGAAAATATTTACCAGGCCGAACAGATCAATATTGCCTTTGAAAATTTTGATGTCTCGATTGACCAGGGTGAATACAAATCCCGCATGGAAAAAATTCACATTCTGATAGGCAATTTTCAGGGGAACCTGAGCAAAGGATTTGCGGAGCAGGTGAATTTTGAAGATTTCAGCATTCAAATCGATTCCGCATCCAGCACCTCCAATTCGGATACCTTGATTTATCATTTCAAAGATTTTATATCGGAGATCAGAAATCTGGGTGTATTGACCGCCGACAGCCTCCAGCAGATTACCATGGAAAGATTTAATTTGTCGTACAGCGATCAATCGATCAAAATCGCGGAAGTCAATTTCGAACCGAATGTATCTCTGGCAGCTCTGCAAAAGCGAAATGAATTTCAAAAAGTAGAAATTGAAGGTTCTTTTAAAATCCTTCTTTTCAGTGGAGTCGGTTTCGATGAGTTGATATACCATTCGAGATTGGTGGTGGATTCTGTAGGCATTGATTCGGTGAAGGCAAGGCTCTATAAAGACCGGAACATCCCGTTGAATTTAAATCGATTCCCACCCTATCCACCCCAGGGATTGGCCAGTTTTGATTTTCCGGTGCACATTGGAAAAATTTCGGCTACAAATTCCCTTTTGGAACACGATGAAAAGCTGGAGGACGGAACCGTCGCACATGTCCACATTTACAATGCTTTTTTTTCACTTGAAAATTTCAGCAACCTTTCCACTGAGGGAAAAATGGTGTTACGCGGTAAAGGGGATCTGGAAAATGCCGCCAGATTTGACGCCACCCTCGCGTTCGATTATGCCGCACCCCAGTTCGATTTTCACATTTCTGTTGCGCCATTTGATCTCACAAGATTAAATTCCCTCGTCAATGCTTTCACGCCGATGCGATTGTCAGAAGGCGTTTTGGACAAGTTGGTCTTTTCAGGAAATGCGCAAAAAACCCATGCCGATGGCACAATGGAATTTCTCTACCACGATCTCAAAATGGACATCAATCTGGAAGAAAAAGCTAATTGGAAAAGCAGCCTGCTCAGTTTTGCAGGCAACACCATTGTACAATCCTCCAATCCCCGTTCAGAAGGTTCTCCCGCCCGTGTGGTGGCATTTCACATCGACAGAGACATGAATAAAGCATTTTT
>JBGTLS010000367.1:0-12763 GCA_041744015.1 Cryomorpha sp.
TATCCGCACAAATATCAACGGAACTTTTACCCTGATCGATGTGGCCAGGAAGTTTTGGATGGAGGCGCCTCATGTACCCGTTTCCGGGAAAAAAGACTATCGGTTTCTGCATATAAGCACAGATGAAGTCTACGGCTCGCTCGGTACGGAGGGACTTTTTACGGAAGTGACACCCTATGCGCCAAACAGTCCGTACAGCGCCAGCAAAGCCGCGAGCGATATGCTCGTGCGCAGTTATTTTCACACGTACGGGCTCAATGTGGTAACCACCAATTGCTCCAACAACTACGGCCCCAACCAGCACGACGAAAAACTCATCCCAACCATTATCCGCAAGGCCTTGGCCGGTGAGCCGATTCCGATTTATGGCGATGGGCGAAATGTGCGCGACTGGCTTTACGTGCGCGATCATTGCACGGGTATCGACCGCGCTTTCGCGAAAGGGGAAGCCGGTGAAACGTACAATATCGGTGGCAACAACGAGCACACGAATATCACGATCGCACAAATGATCTGCACGATTTTGGACACAGAAAATCCCCGAACTACCGGGAGTTATCTGGACCTGATAACCTATGTAGCCGACAGGCCCGGTCACGACCGCCGATACGCCATTGATGCAACAAAAATATCTTCAAAACTCGGGTGGCAATCAGAGGAAACTTTTGCAACCGGTATCAAAAAAACGATCAGTCATTACTTAAAAAAATACGCAATACATGGACGCTAAAACACTTGAAAAAGCCAGGGAATGGCTCGGACCAGAATTTGACGAAACTACCCGCAAAGAGGTGCAGCACCTGATGGACAACAATCCTAAAGAGCTGGAAGACGCGTTTTATATCGATCTCGAATTTGGTACCGGAGGTCTGCGCGGATTGATGGGCCCGGGCACCAACCGGATGAACAAATACACCGTCTCCATGGCCACGCAGGGTCTCGCTAATTACATCAACAAAGAGGTAACCGGAAAAAACAAAAGTGTGGCCATCGCCCACGATTGCCGGAACAATTCGCACATTTTTGCGCGCCGCGCTGCAGAAGTGCTCGCTGCCAATGGCATCAAGGTGTACCTTTTTCCGGAGCTTCGGCCCACGCCGCTGCTCTCATTTGCCGTAAGGCATTTCGGGTGTACTTCGGGAATCGTGGTCACCGCTTCGCACAATCCCAAGGAGTACAACGGCTACAAAGTGTACTGGAATGATGGCGGGCAAATCGTGCCACCACACGACAAGTTTATCATCGAGGAGGTGCGCAAGGTGCAATCGCCCAAGGATGTCGCCACCCTCGACAATGCGGATTTAATCGAAATCATCGGTTCTGAACTCGATGAATTGTTTCTCAATACCATTCTCAAAGAATCGGTGCATCCCGAAGCTGTGAAATCCCAAAGCGATATGGCCATCGTTTTCACCAATCTGCACGGCACCGGTGGCACCCTGATGTTGCCTTTTTTGAAAAAAATGGGATTCAAAAACGTGCACACCGTGGCTTCGCAGGACAAGCCCGACGGAAATTTCCCCACCGTGATTTCTCCCAATCCGGAAGAACGTGCGGCCCTCGACGCAGCGCTGAAACTCGGGGAAGAAGTGGGTGCTGAAATCATTTTGGGTACCGACCCGGATGCCGATCGCGTGGGCATTGCTGTGAGAAATTTTGAGGGAAAACTCGAATTGCTCAACGGGAACCAAACAGCCACCATCCTGACCTACTATTTGCTGGAAAGCCTCAAGAAAAAAGGCAAACTGCCCGCCAATGGATTCGTGTGCGGCACCATTGTCACCACCGAATTGATGGATAAAATTGCCGCACATTACGGTGTGAACTGTTACACCACCCTCACGGGATTTAAGTGGATCGCGGCCCAAATCAGGGACCTCGAAGGCAAGGAGAAATTCATCTGCGGAGGCGAGGAAAGTTATGGTTTTATGATCGGCGATGCTGCGCGTGACAAAGACGCCATTGTGACATCCGGATTGCTTTGTGAAGTAGCGGCATACGCCAAATCGAAGGGCTCATCCTTTTACGAAATGCTCGTGGAGATGTATGAGAAGTTTGGTTTTTTCCATGAGTCGCTGGTCTCAGCCACCAAAAAGGGCAAAGACGGAGCCGCGGAAATCAAAGCCATGATGGAAATGTACCGGACAAATACGCCCACTACACTCGCCGGATCGGAAGTGCTCGAAATGCGCGATTACAAAACCGGCGAAATCAAAAATATTCAAACCGGTGAGCGCCGAACCACGGGCATTCCAAAGTCGGACGTAATCCAGTTTTATCTCGCCGACGGGAGCAAAGTCACCGCAAGGCCTTCCGGTACAGAACCCAAGATTAAATTTTATTTCAGTCTGTCGACAAAAATTTCAGGACGGGAAGATTTTGAAGAGAAGAAAGCAGGCTTGGAAAAAAGAATTGCAGAATTGAAAGAAGCTTTTGTGAATATCTGATAATGTATTTTCTACCTTCCACTTTTAAAACACCAACAGAATGAGACGAATTACATCAACGATTTTGGCACTTTTTTTTACCACTTTGGCTTTTGCACAGGAAAAAGAAAAAATTACCGAGGACGGGAACAATGAGATAAAAATCAATCTCGCCTATTTTGTTTTTGAAATTCTGGAAGTGAGTTATGAAAGGATTTTGATGGATGAATTCAGTGTGGGTGTTGCGGCCAATTACTGGTTTGAAGACAATGCCAACATCGAATACATGATCAATCCCTATTTCAGGTTTTATCCCATCGATACCCGGCGCAGGGCAGCCACTTTTTTTCTTGAAGGCAACGCGGCTTTACTAGGCGGAACGGAGCGGGTATATACCAGTCAGCCGGGATTTTGGTATTGGGATCAATACGAAGAAAGAAGTGTGGTTCGAGGGGGTGCAGGTGTGGCCGTGGGAGGAAAATTCCTTTCAAAAAATCATTTTGTCGGCGAAGTGTATTTGGGGATAGGACGAATTTTTGGATCAAACAATGATTTGGAAGTGTATCCCAGGGCTGGGATATCTTTTGGGAAACGGTTTTAAAATCTGATTGGCGAAAAGACGTGAATTCCTGCAGACATGCCCCAGGTTAGTCCTGTACCTACCTCACCACCGTCACCTGAAACTGCATTTTTTCAATTTTTCCCGTCAGGCCTTGTACGGTGCAGGTGAGTTGGTACACGCCTTCGGCGACTTCATTTCCGCGCGTGCGTCCGTCCCATAGTTCCAGGGTGGAAGCACCGGAATTATCCGATCCGGTATGTACCTGTTGCCCCCAGCGATTGAATACCTGCCAGGAGATGCGGCTTACGCCGAAAAGCTGTGTCACGAGGCGGTCGTTGAGTCCATCACCGTTGGGTGTGATGATGTTGGGCATGGCCACCTGTATGCCCGGATCCACACGGATGAGGTATGTGGCGGTATCGGCACATGAAGGATTGCTGACCCATGCCACAAGGCTCACCATGAAGGAACCGCTGTCGGGAAATACATAAAAGGCATTAAAAGACGTGCTAAAAGGTTCATCATCCACGAGCCATTCATATCCTGTCGCGTTGGTGCTCTGATTATTGAAATAGACCGTAAGCGGATTTTCACCACTGGTGGGATTGGGGGTGAAGGCAGCTGTCTGGGAGGTGTTGAGACCGACGGTGGCAATGCTGTCCCAGGTACAACCCAAGGCATCGGTCACAGACACCGGATAAGTGCCCGGTGCGAGATTGTTAAAAGTTGGACCAGGCTGGGATATGTCACCCACGGAATAAACCAAAGGCGCTTTCCCCGGTGTATTTTCAAAATTGATTCTTCCGGAATTGTTCGGACAGCCCGTTTTGCTGACAGACAACGGTGAGGGCCGTGGAATATCTCCCACCTCCACAAAAACGGGAATGGTCTGCGGGCATACATTTCCGTCATCATTCCACATCCGAACGGTATACCACCTGCTGGTATCTGCCGTGCAGAACGGATTGTTGATGGTGGAATCGCTGAGGCCTTCGGTACTGCTCCAGGCGTAGTTTTCGTAGTCCGGTATAGCGTTCAGTTCAGCACTCTCACCGCGGCAATAGGTGATGGTGCGCGGCATCTCGCCCGGAGGAACGGTGCAGGAAGGGGTGTAGGTGAGGTTAAAAGAGGGGTGGGGATTAAAACCCCCATCCATGTCAAATGTTGATCGGACAAACTGGATATTTTGATTTGGACTGCCTGAATTGAGATACTGATTAATTATTGCAATACCATCCTGTCCATGAACTGTAAAATTTGCAGTATCCCCGTTCAACCCTTCGACAATACTGTTATGATAAAAAAAATGTCCTTGTACACCCGCGTATGCCGGAGGACTTACTAAATCGGGCCCCCAAATTTCACCTATTTCAGTATTGTTAAGGCGGATTTTTGTAGCATCACTATAAAAAGGAGAAAGCCGGCTTGAATGGATTGCAAAATTAATAGGAGTGTCTGAAATAAATTCTGGTTTTTGAAAGGTATAGTTTTGAGGTGTCACCTGACTTTGATTTGCAATATAGATACGATTACACACTTCCGTGGTAATCGAAGGAGATTCATAAAAAATAAGTACATAAATACCCCACCAACCCCAATTCCACGCGAAATCATAAAATTCCTGCGGTGGAAAATCAACTATCAGCGTGTCATTGGTTACTTGAAGGTGATCAGAAATGTTTTGGACATGAGGCGCAAAAAACTGGCTAAATGAATTAATCTCAATTTGTTCGGGACCAGCTTGATTCTGTAAATTCCATATCACCTCTACGCCATTAACAATCATATTATGCTCAGCAGGTCTGCCATATCTATAAGTGATGGCATAAGCCCTTCTCAGGGTATAATCAGCCTCCCATTTTATTTGAACTCTGTTTGCAAAACCAGAGCCGATGTTATCCAATCCAGCGGTAGTAACGCCACCAATAAAACATTCTTCGGAAAAAAGAATTTGTGCTTCCATATTTCTGGGAATGCAAAGAATAAAACCAACAGCAATTATTTTCCAAAACATTATTTTTTTTGGCAGGCACATATGTTATTCTCTGTTCATAACTTTTGTTAAGAGGATAGAGCAAATATCCGTTTTTTTTTTTTTCACTTTTATCCGAAACAATCTAAAAACCATGAAATATGAAAAACACTTATTGTATTTTAGCTCTGTTAATGCTTGTAGGTATTTACAATTCTCAAGCCCAAAACCCGAATTGGGTTATGCCGGATGGATTTTTTAAACCTGGGCCAGGCGGATATTTACCCCTTCCCCAATCCCCCAATGGAGAAACTGATCCTGATCTGGCTTATCAAGGTGAACCTGCCAGTTACTCTTCTGGCGGATATACAGGACCAGATGGTAAGCTCCTTTTTTTCGTTGTCGATGAAAATGTATATGATAAAAATGGCTGGCTGATAGGTAAAATGAATTCTATCAACAATGCACAGGATCAACACCGGCGCGCGGCATATAGCGAGCTTTTAATCCTTCCCATGGGTAATTCATGTACGAAGTTTGCTATCATCTTTGCGAGCACCGCCGAAAACTTAACCGATCCAGTCGGCAGATATCAAACCAGTTCCCGGATGAAAATATATATGGCCATCTATGATATAGACGCCGAAAGTAATTATAGTGGGCAACCCCTGTCAACAGGTGCTCTAATAGGTGAAGGTTCATTTGGGAATGGTCAAACCTTAACGGACATTTCTCACAGAGATGGAGTGGCACATTATGCACCTTTTGCACCTTATATTGGTTTATACGGTTATAATCAGACACAGAATCAGAGCACTTACAATAAAGGTTATCAGATTGCAGCTTCTGCATTGATAGACAATTGTTTTCATTATGTATTTATATCTGATGGTGAATTTTTAATTCGCTATAAACTAACTTCCGTTGATCTTGAATTTGACAATTACTGGTATGCCATTAACGGAGCCAGCACTGGTGCGATGAGATCGGAAATGGAACTAACTACGAATTCCAACGGCAATTTCCGAATTGCAGTGCCGGTGCAAGCGCCAGTCGGAATTAAAATTTTCGATTTCAATCAGAATGTTGAAATTATTCCCTCAAGCGCACAGCATATTGATTTGTATATTAACAATTCTGTTGATCCCGCAGAGCCGTACGGTCTTGAATTTGATGCGACAGGGAGATATTTGTATTTCACGCATAAAACCAATTCGTTGCTTCCAAATCCACTTGATATTTGGGATGTGCAGACTTCCTCATATGTTACGCCGCCCACACTACCTTCTACTGTAGCCCAGTATAATTTATCCTATATTGAACGTTACGGTGAAGATTTGTATCTGGCAAAATCAAATTCAATTGCTCAGATACCGAATGCAACCACCATTGGCGCAGGTTTTGATGCAAACTTTCTCGGGATTTCATCGGGCTATGGCAACGATGCTTATTTGGGAGCCACCCGTTTAAGATATCAGTTACCCGAACAGGTGGACAATGGGACGTATGGTGTTTTTGATTCTTTCAGTTGCCAATGTTGCACGCGCTGGGGAAGTGGTATACAGAGTTTCGAATCCACCGGCACTCAAACCTGGACTGCAAATGAAAATCCAATTAATGGAGGCACAAGTTCAGAAGTTCGCATCAGCGGAGAATTGCGCATAAAGGCCGGGACATTTATTACGATTTCCAATATGACATTTAAGTTTGGCCCTGAAGCGCGCGTGGTGATCGAAGCGGGTAATGCCACCCAAAATGGGGGTGTATTGAGATTGATTAACACTACCATATTTACAGCCAATACAGCATGTGGAAGTCAACAATATCAGAATTGTGATCCAATTCCAAATCTGGTGGGAAATTGTAACAGGGATTTTTGGCAGGGAGTTGTCGTACTGGGGGATGTAAATCAACAGCAAAGTGTGTCGCTAAATACGCGACAGGGGCGTCTGTTTATGGAGAGCAACAGTATGATCGAATATGCACGAACCGGCATTTTGGTGGGCGATTTGTCAAATAATTCGCTGGGAGGCGGGGTCGTGAGATTAAAAAACAGCCGGATGAAAGACAATATAAAAGGTGTTCATTTTGCACCGTATACCCGCATGAGTGGAAGTACAGAACTAGCCACGTTGAGTGATATTCGTCAAATGCACTTTTATACAACAGCAGATTATTTGGGCATGCCTCAAAATAATCTCCAGAGTTTCGTGCATGTGCAGGGCATTAGCGGCTTATTTTTGTATGACAACCTTTACGAAAATCAAATCCCACAATTATTTGCTCCTTATCAACGCGGTACTGGAATATATACGACAAATTCACGGGTGCAAGAGAGTTGGCTATGTACCGGAACGCTTTTAGAAGGTTGTCCAGGTGGAACGATAAACCGAAGCGAATTCCGCAATTTAACTTTTGGAATCAATGGTTTTAATTCATCATCTAATAGGACCGTAAATGTTTATCATGTCATTTTTAATGAGAATAAATATGGGATTAATCTGACCAATTTTATTAATCCGCGCATTTTGGATAATACGTTTAATGTTCGAAGGGAAAACAATAGTTTCGGACTATGGATGACATCTTCGACAGGATATATCGTTGAAAACAATTCTTTTCAACAAGGAATTGGAACTGGTTTTGTTTGGACATTTGGTATCATTTTACAAAGCTCCGGAACTGCTTACAATCAAATATACAGGAACTCTTTCCGGGACATTACCAATGGGGTATATTCTCAAGGTCAAAATGCAACCACTACAGGTCAATTGGTAGGTTTGGTTTATGAATGTAACACCTTTTCAAAACCCATACGGTATGGGGATATTACAGTCAATACGGGTACTATTTCTGTCAATCAGGGAATTTGTCCCAACCCTGCATCTAATTTTTTCAGCCATAGCAGCTCTGATTTTAATAATCACTATGATATTAAAGTGCATCCCGAGGGCGTAGATCCCAATTTTGTAATCAGATACCGACATCATAATCCCACCTTTGCATGGCAGCAAAGACTCGTTCCTCAAAGGTATACTGGAGTTCTGACCGGTGAACCTACCCATGTATTGTTGACCAATTGCGGAAATACTTATGATGCGCAATATGAATGTCTTATAAGAAACACATCACTGCCGGTGGCACAGAGTGGTATCATTGGGGAGGATAACGGAGAGATGAATACTTCGTATATTCATTTTTATGCCAGTGCATTAGAAGAAAATATCGCCAGTGCAGAAAGCTATTTGGATGGCGGTAATACCTTGTTGATTCTGGAAATGATTGCATCTGAAGCTGATCAAAGCGAAATCAATGCGCTTGTTCAGGAAGCAGGCGAAAGCATTAGTCAAACAGTATTGCTGGCGCTGGAACAAACCGGAAATACAGAATTACAGGAATTGGCATTTTCTACATTGAGTGAGATTGCCGGGGGCTCTGGATTAGAACAGGAGGGAGATTTGTCTGCAATGTTGACTGGTGTTGAATTGGCATCCTTTACAATTGAAAATGATTGGAATCAATACCGCAAGGAACGGGATGAGTTGTGGAATAACGTTGTGAGTTTTGTGCAAAACGATACACTCGGCGTTATTTCAAGCGATGAAGTTTTCAGCTTATTGAATGAATACCAGCCGTCAGTAGCCCAGCGTTATGCCTCTGCTTTCGCTGTTGAACACAACCTTACGCAGCCCGAGTGGATAGAACCTTATAACAATGCGACTTATACGCAATATTCCCTCGCCTCTCTTCCGGTAGCTGGTTCTGATGAAGGTTTGCCTTTTGACATTCCAGAACACTTCGAGACTTCGTTTTTCGATTTTTATGGAAACACTTCGGAACTCAATGCCCTTTATATTTCGCAAGGCGCCGTTTACAACAACTACATTATTCCTTTTGTAGGATATGGCGAAGAAATAGTTGAAGAAGGTAAAAGCAAACCCGTTGAAAAACCAATAGCTGATAATGGGAAGTTCATTATTC
Organism: Cryomorpha sp.; assembly: GCA_041744015.1. GTDB lineage: Bacteria > Bacteroidota > Bacteroidia > Flavobacteriales_D > Cryomorphaceae > JBBQZU01. The sequence goes on from JBGTLS010000367.1 coordinate 8,942, forward strand.
AGCCGAATCCCTTTAACGATTATGTTCAGTTTGTTTTATCTGATCATTCACTCCAATTTGAGCGGATTAAAATCGAGATTTACGATCTGATGGGCCGCCAGGTATGGAGCCAATATTTTGCTGAAGGCGCTTCATCGCTACAGATTGACGGCAATAAATTGTCTACCGGACTATTGACGTATGTCATTTATGTCGACGACAAGCCCCTTCAAAAAGGGAAAATTGTAGGGTTAAAGTAAAAATAGAGCGTTATTTATTTTTTGCAAAGGCGTCCATTTCGGACGCCTTTGCTTTTTATACGTATGCGTTTTCAAACTGTAATTTAATTTTTATACTCCTTTACCTACCTGTGCTGCGGCCTCAACAAATCAAAAACCGTTTTTACCGGATTAAAAGTCTCGATGGGCACTTCCACAAAAATGGTATTCCAAAAATGCATGGAGCCATTCCACAATCCGGGCAATTCGAGGGCTTTTATCTCCCGGCCCTGGTATGTTTTGGACACAACCATCCCGGTTTCCGGGTTGCGGAATTCGCGCAGGTCAAAAGCCTCTCCTTTGTAGTTTTTCAGACCGACCACCAAATCTACCGGATTGAAATGGGAAGCCTGTGAGAGCAATTCCTGTTGGGCCTCATCCGACGGATCGACCTGGGCTTTCTCAACGATTTGCAGCGAAGGCAAATCGTGCTCTTCTTTTACCAGAAATGGGCCACCGCCGGGTTCACCTTCGTTTTTTACCATGCCGCACACCCGGATTGGGCGGTTCATGAGATCGGTGAGCTCTGAGTCGGAGAGCTCGCGCACACTGCGCAAAAACCATTTTTGAAAAAATTCTTCGCAGGCATCCCGGTCCACAGCGTCGATTTCGGCCTGCTCGAGAAAACGAAATAATCCGGTCTGCACCTCGATGAGCACTCCGGCCAACACTTCCTTGTATTTTACGGTGATATCTTTGAGTCGGTCGGGCACCACATTGTCAATGTTTTTGACGAAAACCATGTCAGCATCAGTGTCGTTCAGATTTTCGATCAGTGCACCATGGCCTGCCGGTCTCAGCAGGAAATTTCCATTTTCATCGCGCGCCCAGGAATGGTCATCTTCATAAATGGCGGGGGTATCGGTAGAAGGTTTTTGGATACTGGTTTCAATGTGAAATGTGATACCGAGCTTTTCGCCAAGGTTGGATTTGAGATCGTTTAGATGATCTTTCACCGCCTCCTGGGTGTTTTCAGGAATGGTGAAATGGATGTGTGCCTCATCCTGCGTGGAAGCATAAAGTTTGGCTTCGTAAAAATGTTCTGCGAAAGCAGTGCGCGCATCCCCATCGGGATATTTGTGAAAGGAGATCAGTCCTTTGGGCAATTCGCCATAGTTCATGCCGGCAGACGATAGGAGTTTGTCAATTATTTTTTGTCGGCCTGCAACGTCCACTAAATTATCGTGATCAAGATCTTTCATCAACTCCTCATAGAAAGGATATTGAGACAAATCGTTGAAAAATTTGTCGATAGTGGCATTGGTTCTTCCTGTTTCCAGAAAAGTGAACAAATCCTTAAACATTCGGCTCGCTGCGCCACTGGCAGGGACAAACTTGACAAGATGTTTCGAAAGGCCTTCCTTCCGGAAAACAGAACGGAGTCGTGCAATTTCACTTTCGTCAAAAATTTTGATTTCTTTCCCCGGCTGGCAGTTGGCGGCAAGCGAAATAAAAGGATATCCATTGATGAGAACCTTTTTGTACGATTCGAGTTGGTCGGTGGTAATACGGCGTGATTGAAGAAAGTCTGAATCCTTTGTAGTTGTCATATGATAGGGGTTGTTTTCAAATGTAGTCATTCTCAAAAGCAAAATATATAAGGCCCCTCTTTGAAATATTTGACATCTTTAAATCTAAATTTTGCGCAGACCTGATTTCGATTTGATTGCCTGTTTTTGCTGTAAAGCAACACCGGACCAGGAAAGTTTTATTTAACTTCGACCAAATTTTAATTGATTATCAACGATATAACTTACCCAGGTTTCATATGAATAGTGGTTTTTTAGTTCAGGCGCATCGTATCTGTCTTGTATTTCTGGCACTTGGATCGGTTTTTAGCGCAAGCGCGCAGGAAGAGGAGGAAATTTTGTCGGCTGAACAGCGTCGCGATCTCGACCGGTGGGAGGACAAAATTGTTATCTCGATTACCAATGATATGTGGCTGAACCTGCCGGATGATGTGTCGTTGAGGACTTTCTCCCCTGGATTTAAAATCCACTTTTTTTCCGATTACGCTGTAAAGGATGGCATCTTCAGTTTCGCCTGGGGTTTGGGTGTGAGCTCCGACAATGTACACAGCAATGCCGTTTTTTTACAGGAATCGTTTGAAGATGGTACGACAGGTGATCAGATTCTCACTCCATTCCCGGAGGACTACGATTACAAAAAAAACAAACATGTGACCACCTACCTCGAACTGCCGCTTGAATTGCGTGTAATTACCAAAGGAAAAAGTCCCTTCAAATTCGCCGCCGGCTTCAGGTTGGGATATCTTCTTTCCGATCATAATAAAATAATCGATACCGAAGGCAAGCGAAAATTCTACGATTTTGAGCACGTCACCAAATTCCGATATGGTCTTTCGGCCCGTGTGGGTGTCGGCAAAATTCAACTTACCGGATTTTATTCTCTTGTGCCGTTTATCGAAGAAGGAAAAGGCAGTGAAGTGATTCCAATATCAATTGGATTGTCATTTACGCCCATCAGATAACCACACCCCAAAGCACGCAGAAATAAACAGCGCAGAATCCGGTGATGGCTCCGGTGTACACTTCCCCAGGGGTATGTGCATTCAGAATGAGCCTGGATGACATCGTAATTCCTGCGGCTAAAATCAGAAGCGACAGGAGCAGTATATTTCCGAAATGATGAATCTGAAACAGGGCCACCATGCAGCCCACTACACCCGCCACTCCGGCGGAATGAACGCTGATTTTCCACTTGTAATTGATGATGGTCACCAGCAATAGGGCGAGAATACATCCAAGATAAATGGCGTAAAATGATATGGGGAGTTGTCCTTTTCTCAAAAGGTAATATCCGAGGATAAAGAAAAACGCGGTGGATAGATAAGGCGCCCGGCGTTCTTTTTTGTCCGGCATTTGCAGGGAGCTGACCATGCCCGACCACCGCAACAGGAGCATATTAACCCCCGGAAAAACAATGGTACTGAGCACCACAACAATAAAAACCAGACTCATTTGTTCCGGCTGAATCATTCCTCGCAGATACCAATCATACTGTGTGGCGAGGTACAGACAAATCAGGGGCATCAGCAAAGGGTGAAAAACAGCCGAGGCGAAAAGGGCGGCTTTCTTCATTCTTAAAGCTGTTTGCGTAAGCGCGCCACCGGTATGTTGAGTTGTTCCCTGTATTTGGCCACGGTACGTCTCGCGATGTTGTAGCCTTTTTCCTTGAGAATGAGCGTGAGTTTTTCATCTGTCAAAGGCCGTCGTTTTTCTTCGCTGTTGATGGCATCCTGAAGGATTTTTTTTACCTCTCTGGTCGATACTTCCTCTCCACTGTCCGTGCTCAAAGATTCGCTAAAGAAGCTTTTCAGCAAAAATGTTCCGTAGGGCGATTGCACATATTTGCTGTTGGCTACCCGCGAAATCGTCGATATGTCCATATGCACAATTTCCGCAATATCTTTCAGGATCATTGGGCGGAGGTTTGTTTCATCACCGGTAATGAAATACTCGCGTTGGAATTCCATGATGGCATTCATCGTGAGCAGGAGGGTGTGTTGTCGCTGTACGATGGCATCGATAAACCATTTGGCCGC
>JBGTLS010000368.1:0-1533 GCA_041744015.1 Cryomorpha sp.
ATATTCGCGGATATATTCCGATCCGAATGCGAGTTCGGCGGGGCGGCCGAAAACAGCAAAATCATAATTGAATACACTCCGTCCACCTATATTCCAGGTTTCTTCATCCAAAATGTCGAAGGGGCGGGGTTCGTAAGCGTCCCATATCTGGGTAAATATGCTGGTGGTATTGCGCAGGCGGGGTGTAAACCTGTGGGTATACGAAAGCCCGGTTACCATCCGGTCATACGATTCGTAGCCCTCGGCCCGGCCCCAGTTCCCATCGGCCATTTCAGGATTTTCACGCAGTGTGGTTTCGTTTATAGAGCTTGGAATGAAAGCTTCAAGCCGTGTCAGATTTGTGAGAAAGCTGATTTCATTCTTTTCATTGAAGCGATGGTTTGCTTTGAAAGTGAATGAGCGCCTGTCGTAATTGCTGTTTTCCCTAAAACCATCACTTTGCAAATGGTTGTACCCAATCAGAAAAGAAGTATTATCCAGTTTATAAGTCCCATTGATCTCAGATTTGAGCAATCCAAAACTCCCGGCTGTGGTTCCGATCCGGATCTGGTTTTCATCCGGATCGCGGGTATAGAGATTGATCACGCCACCGAGTCCGGCGCCATAGATGCTCGATACCGGTCCTTTGATCACTTCCACAGTTTCGAGTACATTGATATCGATGTCTTCAATCACAGTGGAGCCTTCGGCAAAAGAAATGGGAATGCCATCGAGATATGCTTTAACGCGGTCGGTGCTGTATTGCGAGCGGGCACCGATACCGCGGATGGTGATGCGGTTGGTATTGAGCGCACCCTGCTGCATGTACACGCCCGGCACCTGATTTAAAATTGGTGTGATAATCGTTTGATCGTTTTGGCTGAGCTGAATCCTGTCCAGAATATTCACCGCCGCTGGAATGTTTTTGAGCGTGTCGCGGATGGGCGTGCTGCGCACCACCACCACCGGGATGTCCAAAATGGTATCCCGCTGCACTTCTTCCTGCGCCAGGAGACTTGCGCATAGTATAAAGGTGAATAATGTAAGCGTATACTTCACAGCGGAGCTAAATTATTTGGCGGAAACCTGCCATATGATTCCACTGTCATCGTCAATTACCAGCAGCGAGCCGTCGGGCATTTGCGTTACGCCCACTGGTCGCCCATACACCCTGCTTCCATCTTCATCGGCGATAAATCCGGTGAGAAAATCTTCAGGTTGGCCTGGTTTGCCACCTTTGAAAGGCACAAACACCACTTTGTAACCCGAAAATTTCGATCGGTTCCATGATCCGTGCTGCCCTACGAAAGCGCCATTTTTATACTTTTCAGGAAATGATTCTCCGGTATAAAAAGCAAGTCCCAAAGATGCAGTATGATTGCCCAGCGGCACATCGGGCATCAGGCTTTTTTCCACCATGTCTTCATGCGGATTTTCGCTCCAGCGCGGATCTTTAACCTGGCCGAAATACGAAAATGGCCATCCATAAAAAGCACCTTCTTTGACGCTTGTGATATAATCCGGTACCAATTCATCACCCAATTTATCACGCTC
>JBGTLS010000369.1:0-3831 GCA_041744015.1 Cryomorpha sp.
GGTTTCCGGCAAACTGTATCCTATTTCCAGGTTTCTAAGTCGCACATAGGAGCCACTTTCCAGCCAGCGATCACTGCCCGCAAAATTATTATCGGCAATTGCAGGATCCAATTGATCACCGCCCAGTGTACTTTCAAGGGCAATTCGCGGGTCATTGGTATCGGTATTTGTCGGGGACCATGGACTGATATCGCGGCGGTAATTCGTGTTTTGATAACTGTCTAAAATTCTTCGAACATCATTGTATATCATATGTCCAAAAACTCCCACCCATTGCATGCTAAAGCTGAATTGTTTGTAGTTGGCGCTGAATTGCATCCCGGTTTGCATGGTTGGCCAGGGAGAACCTCTGAACGTCCGGTCGGCATCTGTAATTTCTCCATCATCATTTTGGTCAATAAAACGAATATCACCAGGTTTTGCGTTGGGTTGAATTACAACACCCTGGCTGTTCACGTGGGCATTAACTTCCTCAACGCTTTGAAAGATTCCGTCCGTTTCACGCAGGTACCATTCTGCCAGTGAATTTCCAACCTGAGAGCGTGAATTTCCGATTTGAATATAGTCAGCACCAATTCCAGTATCAGCAATTTTCATCACCCGGTTTTGAATGGTGGTGATGTTACCACCGAGTTCCCACTTGAATTCGTTGTTAAAATTGCGGTACGTTGCGCTGAATTCAAGGCCACGGTTTCGAATGGATGCCGCATTGACATCGGGATTCCCGCCAAGATTCCCGAGGTAAAAAGCAAGGGGTACAGGAACAAGAGCATCGTCGGAAAGGTTGTTGTAAACTTCGAAAGTTGTTAAAAGCCGGTCGTTGAAAAAGCTGGAAGTAACACCAATATTGGTCATTTTTCGCGATTCCCATCTCAAATCCGGATTGTATAAATTGGCGAGATAAGCTCCGGGGTAAACATTCTGATCAGGTCCAAAAACCACCCTTGGATTTATATTGAGAAAACCTGCATATTCAAATGGCCCAATAGAATTTATTCCAAGTACGCCATAGGAGCCATAGAGCTGTAGATTTGTAATCCAATCTGCTTTAAAGAATGACTCATTGCTGATTCTCCACCCCGCTGCAATGGATGGAAAAACTCCAAACCTATTCTTCTCACCAAATCGGGAGTCACCATCCCTTCTTGCGGTAAGCGTAAGAAGATATCGGTTGTCGTATATGTAATTCGCCCGGCCAAGTAAACTCCTGATCAAAAATCTGTTTTGAACCCTTCCAAAGGCAACATCCGTTCCATCTGCCGCATCAATTTCGGTCAGGTATTCACCATTAAATTCCTGCATTCTTGTTCTGCTGGCAAAATTTGTCTGGTGATCAATGTATTGTTCAGTATATCCGGCTACAGCATCGATGTGATGTTTCCCGAAGTCTTTGTTAAAATTAAAGGTGTGTTCGAGCAAAAGGCTGCTAAATGTGCCTCTGGCCTCACTGATTTGATTGGGAACCGGAGATTGGTTAAATGCCCAGTTTCCATCCTTACGGATAATTTTGCTGTGATCGAAGCTGGCTTCCAATCCTGCATTAAATTTATATTGCAGGTAATCCGTGAAGTCAAAACCTGCATAACCATTTCCAATAATTTTGGAATATGTTGATCTGTTCCTATGCAGGTCATTTATTGCTATGTAATTCCATGCATAGGTAGGTGCTCCTGGTGTTCCATATCCCCAACCTCCCGGATTATTTGCATTCGGGTTGACCAATTCATCGTCCTGTACAGGGATGACGGGGAGCAATTGAGGCAGATCATAGAAAGCATTTCCCTGAGCGGGAAATTCATCGATCGTCCGGGTAACAACCATATTTTCACCAAAGAAAAACCTCCCTTTTTTACCAGAGGTATTGATTCGAAGACTGGCCCGTTCGAAATCATTTCCGATAAGGACGCCTTTGTTGTCAAACCAGCTCATCGCGACGAGGTAATTACTCGTATTCGTTCCACCCGATATGGTCATGTTGTAATCCTGAATATGACCTGTACGGTAGCCCTCGTCCTGCCAATCCGTATTGATGTCCGGATTAAAGTCGGACCCCACACTCGCCGGGGGAGTCAATCCTGAATTTTCGTACTGTAGACGTTGCATGGCAGCGAATTCGACATTGTTCATCACATCCCAGGTGCGTGGTATTTGCTGTATACCGGACTTTGCAGTTAATGAAATTTTTGCCGGTCCCGCCTTTCCTTTTTTGGTTGTAATAATGACTACTCCATTTGCTGCCCTTGAACCATAAATAGCCGCTGCCGATCCATCTTTTAATATTTGAATTGATTCGATGTCATTGGGATTCACGGTAGAATTGGGATCCGCATACATTCCATCTATGATATATAATGGACTTTTATCTCTGAAACTACCTATACCACGAATTTCAATATCACCCATTTGTCCGGGTCGACCGCCATTTTTTACAGTTACTCCTGGGGCCAGTCCCTGAAGCGATTCCACAACAGAATTGGTAGAAATTTCAGCTGCCTGTTTTGTCGCGATCACGGAAACAGAGCCTGTTAGATCCTGTTTTTTGACTGTTTGATATCCGATGACAACATATTCATCCAGCGCCTGAACATCTTCCTGAATCTGAATATTAATTGATGTGCGGTTTCCAATAATGACGTTTTGGGTGATATATCCGATGTACGACACAATGAGCGTATCCGCATTATCGGGAACGACCAAGGTGAATTTTCCATTGAGATCGGTAACTGTTCCAATAGCCGTACCTTTCACAACAATGTTTACTCCAGGTACAGAAACACCATTGTTGTCCACGACAGTTCCTGTGATGGTTTTATCGAACGCACTTTTTATTTCGGGTTCAATATTTTTTACCTGAAAGCGAACGATGATATCATTGTTGAGCTGTCTGAATGACAGGGAAGTTTGATTGGCTACATTGAAGAGGATATCAGCCACGGATTTGCCCTGTGCGTCCATGCTCACTCTCAGGTCTTTGTTGATATCATTGTTGTCATAGGAGAATCGAAAATCCGAAACAGCCTCAATTCTTTGAAAAAGTTCCGGCATACTCAGGTTTTCAAACACCTCATTCAACACGACAGCGTTGACGCTTTTGAATTTCTGTTTTCTCTTGCTTTTCGAATCATTTTCGACCGATATCTGTGCAAATTCAGATTCCTGGGCTCTGGTTTCAAAAGACGAAAAATTGAAAAACAAGAAAATGACTATAAAATTGGCGCAGGTCCATTTGACTGCCAGAATGCCTTTTGCCTTTTTGCGGGTGGGTTCTTTGAGCGTGGCTTTCATAATTGGTTCAGTTGGTTAATCGTAATTGGCTTGTAATTTTTAACGGTTAAAAGTGATATCAACACGGTTTTTATTGATGCGATATTCAAAGTCTTCTGTAAGTGCAATTTTCTTTAAAACGAGCTCCAGATTTTCGTTGTCAAAATGACCATTATAACTCCATTGGCGTTTGGAATCATTGCTCGTTTCAATATCAACATTGTACATGCGTTCAAGCTTGGTTGCAATAATCTCGAAGGAAGCATTCTCAAAACTGATGATCCCTTCTATCCAGTTGGTAGCCGACTTAAGATCAAAGTCTGATTTCATCAATTTCCGGTGGTCAGCGTAATAACGCACCATTTCTCCACGCTCCAGGACCAACTCTGTCTCAGCTTCTTCCATTTGAACCAAATTTTTTACAACCACTTTACCACTGAGAAGCGCGACATCCGTAAATGAACTTTCCCCGAAATGATTGATATTAAATGAAGTGCCTAATGCAGTAGTTGATATGTCGCCCGAATAAACTGTAAACGGTCTGAGGGAATCCTTTGCCACTTCGAA
>JBGTLS010000370.1:0-4093 GCA_041744015.1 Cryomorpha sp.
CAAAAGCGGACCTGCATTGGGGACAAGGGGGAATGGAATCAGACATAGTGGTTGACTTTCGTCAAATATCGGCAATCCACCTGGAGATTCGTCAGCCTTTCAGGAAAACGGAAAGCTTATCTGTGACTTTGTGCCTGGTAATTTTACAATCAGTTCATGCGGCGCGGTTGCTGACTCCGATACAATACACAAAAACAAAATCATGAACAACAATAAACAATTTGGTGTGTGGATGGATACCCACCACGCAACAGTGGACGGCATTGAAAACCCGGATGGTGGGGAAATGACTGTACTTGCCCATATAAAAGGAGAAGAAACTTCCCGACACTCAAATGAGACACATGCCCAGAACCACGACAAATACATGCAATTAAAGTTTTTTAAGGACATTGCCTCGCATTTGGTGAACGCTACCCACGTGCATGTGACCGGAACCGGACAGGCCCAGGAACAATTCATCCATTACCTTTCAGATACAGCGCAATTTAAAAACAGCATTACCAATGAGTCGACATCCATCGAAATGAGTGACGAAAAGCCCATTGAGTACATCACGGAAAATCTCTAGAGAATAACACAGCACCCTTGCTGCAACACGGGAGATTCAAATTGTTTAAAACTACAATTCGAACCGCCATTAAGTGTTGTCATAACAATTAAGTCACCCGCCCGATACAGCCGTATCGGGTTTTTTATGCTTTTGTGCAAAATGTGCGGTTCTATTGTTCACATTTTCGTCTCTACTCGATAAAACGGCGATAATCAATCAAAAAAACACCCATGAAATTATTCGCCGCTTCCGCTGTTTTTACTTTAATATTCTCTGCGTCTGGAGTCATGGCTCAGGAAGAAGCCTTACCCTTTCTGCGAAAGCAAGCTACTGAACCATCCTCAATCAATGGCACCAAACCACTACCGTCTGGCATGGTTCTCCCTGAAAGACCAGGAAGCAACGGAGCTGGTCAGCACCGCAATGTGCGAATCTACGATCAGATTCATACCCCCATCCGATGGTACGCCCTCGAAAACCAAAACAGTGAAAACTATTGGGCACATGTGAATCCTCAACGGATTTGGCTGGAACTCGAGCCCGGAGTTTCACTAAGCGATCCGCAAATAAGCTCATTTCTCCATAAAAATGGTCTTGGTGAAGTGGTGCGCGAAAGCCCATATAAAGAAAAAACCAACTACTACATTCTTGAACTGCCGGAGGGCACACCTGCGCAAGTCATCCTGATGGCGAAAGAAGCTCAGGAAGTAAGTGGGATCCGGTTTCTTGAGCCCTCCGTTCTTTATACCAATCAACTCGTCCCAAATGATACTTACTGGCAGTATCAGTGGGGTCCCTACGTGATTTACAGCAATGACGCCTGGGACTACGGCACTGGCGGGGGCTGGGGTGTTGTGGCTGTGATTGATGATGCCATTGACTGGCTGCACGAAGACCTTTACGACCAGGTATGGTACGGTTACGATTACGGTTTTAATGACGCTGATCCATCGCCAGACCAATCCACTCAGACCCACGGTACGCACGTAACGGGTACTATTGCTGCCTCTATCAACAACGGAATTGGCATAGCCGGTATGGTAAACGATACCGTGTTTTTTGCGAAAGTCACGGATCAAACGTACAATCCTGAAAATGGCAATTTCAGCGACGCTGCCATTATCAACGCTTTGTACGATATGGCTGGTATTTCCAGAATTGGCGTTGTCAACATGAGTCTCGGTGGTGGAGCGCCCAGCGCCGCCATGGAACAGGCCTGCAACAATTCGTGGAATGCCGGTCAACTCCTCGTGGTGGCCAGCGGGAATGATGGGAACAGCACTATATCCTTTCCCGCAGCTTTTCCGGCCTGTATGGCGGTGGGAGCCATCGGTGCTGATGGATTCAATCTCTACCTCACCAATTATTCCAATTACGGCAACGAGCAGGAAGTTTGTGCTCCGGGAGGTCATACCGAGATGGGGTATGGGATATTGAGCACCCTTCCGGGAAATGACTACGGTGTTAAAGATGGCACTTCGATGGCCTGTCCTCACGTAGCCGGACTGGCGGGGCTCATGAAATCCATCAACCCGGCGCTTACCAATTCTGACATCAGAAATATTTTGTCTTTTACCGCCATCGATTTTGGAATAAGCGGATGGGATGTGGTGTACGGATATGGAATGGTGCAGGCTGCTCTGGCTGTTGAGGCTGCCCAGGGTGGGAGTGTGCACAGGGCGGAGCACAATCATGATGAATTTATTTCGATTTATCCAAATCCATCAAGCGACCGGATTTTTGTCGACACGAAAGAATGGCGCTCAGAGGGAGTTTTTGAAATTTATGACATGGCGGGAAAACTCGCTTTGACCAGGTCGCTTATGAATGCGGGCATTACTCCGGTTGATATTCAAAGTCTGGCAGACGGTGTATATGTATTGCGCCTTCAATCTGAAGCCGGTTTGGTTTCCACCAAATTTGTAAAACATTAATGGAATTTTGATTTCAGTCACAGACGAAACATAACGCTTTAGATTACCCCATAAAAGGTGGTTAGTTTTGAGTCCCGTTGCATTGAAAAATGCAATGGGATTTTTAATTAAATTGCAAAGGAATGGACTTCGGTAATTTGGCGGCAGAATGTCTAAGGAGACAATTAACAACAAGAGCAGTATTATTAATTCGAAAGGTGAGGTGGTCGAACCTCCCAATCTCTAAGTCATTTTTTTCAGTTCAGATTATATCCACCAGATCTTGTGACGGGATAATTCTTTGTCGTCTGAAGGAATGAGAAGAGTTTTACCAATTATAGCTTATAAAATTCTCTGTGCTAACTTTACGCCATCATCGATCTCTGCATGACTTATGGTGCTGTTGAATATTTTTGAAACCACCCTTCCGCTTGTCAATCCGGTCCTCAAATTTTTGGTGATCCTTATCATCATTCTTTTTGCGCCTATCCTGCTCAATAAGCTGAAGATTCCCCATTTACTCGGGCTCATCATTGCAGGAGCAGTAATCGGACCCAATGCCATTAACCTGCTCGAAAGAGACAGCAGCATTATTTTGTCGGGCACCGCGGGCTTGTTGTACATCATGTTCCTCGCCGGTTTGGAGATCGACATGGCCGATTTTAAAAAGAACAGCCGGAAGAGTTTGATTTTCGGGATGTATACATTTATCATACCGATGACCCTTGGTACACTTGTGGGTTTTTATGTGCTGGAATTATCTATCTTTTCTTCGGTATTGCTCGCGAGTATGTTTGCATCACATACCCTAATCGCCTATCCGCTGATCAGCAAGATTGGAGTTGCCAAAAATATTGCCGTAAATCTCACCGTGGGTGGCACCATGATCACAGATACCCTGGCCCTGCTTGTGCTTGCTGTAATTGTGGGAATGACCACGGGAGAGGTAAATACCGAATTCTGGGTGCGATTGTCCATATCTATTGTTGGGTTTGGACTCATTGTTATGTTGGTTTTTCCACTGATAGGCCGTTGGTTTTTCAAACGATTTGATGACAATGTATCCCAGTATATTTTCGTTTTGGTGATGGTTTTTCTGGGTGCCGTACTTGCCGAAATGGCCGGAATAGAAGCCATCATCGGTGCCTTTTTATCCGGACTCGCTTTGAACAGATTAATACCGCAAACTTCCCCTCTGATGAACCGGATCGAGTTTGTGGGAAATGCCATTTTCATTCCTTTTTTCCTCATTGGGGTGGGAATGCTCATCGATTACCGGGCTTTTTTCAAAGACTGGGAAACAGCCAAAGTAGCGGGTGTAATGATCGTAGTAGCCACCAGCGCGAAGTATATGGCAGCCTGGCTTACGCAAAAAACATTTAAATTATCCGCCGATCAACGAAGGTTAATTTTCGGTTTGAGCAATGCCCAGGCAGCCGCAACGCTTGCAGCTGTGCTCGTAGGTTACAATATCATACTTGGTACAGAACCCGGTGGGGAACCCATTCGACTCCTGAACGATTCAATTTTGAACGGAACTATTTTAATGATACTTTTCACCTGCACAATTGCATCTTTTTCTGCGCAAAAAGGGGCGAAAAATATTGCCCTGCTCGAAGCCAGCGAT
>JBGTLS010000371.1:0-9584 GCA_041744015.1 Cryomorpha sp.
GGAATTTGCATCTTCTGGCACCTGAGCTGGAACGGAGAAATCTCCGGTCTGGAAGTGGGTCAAAATGCATTTGAACTGGAAGGCGATTGCTTCGACCTTTCCAACCCAATCGAAGTACAGGAGTGGTTTGCCAATGGCGGAACTATTTCAACTGAAGACGAAACCACCTTCTGCGTGGGTGATGGCGAAGATGATATCGTAAACGTAACCCTGAGTAATACTGGTGGCGCCAATGGTCAGCAAACTGCATGGGTGATTACCGATGGCGATTTGAATATCCTCGACCTGCCTGCCGGACCGCCATTCAACTTTGAAGACGCTGGTCCCGGTGAATGCATCATCTGGCATTTGGGTTGGGTGGGCGAACTCAACGGAGCTGAAATCGGCGCCAACGCCGCTGATCTCTCCGGAGATTGTTTCCAACTATCTAACCCGATCACTGTAACCAGAATTGATTGTGAAGAAATTGTTGATGGTTGCTACGGGGTGGAAATTTTGGAATATGTGCAGGGAACCAAATTAAACGGCTCACCACTGGATGCCGATCGCACAGATCCGACCAAAGCACTCGGCGAGCCGGATCGTGTAAATGCTCCGGGAGGTTTTGTGTCTCTTGGATATGGCGGATCAATCAGCATCCGTTTCGACGGGGCAGTTCAGGATTTACCCGGTGATGATGTTCTGGTCTGGGAGACTTCATTCGCGAGCGACAATTGTCTGAGCGACGGAATCGAATCTGCATTCATAGAGCTTTCGCAGGATGGATCAACATGGATTCCGGCCGGAACGCTTTGCCGTGATGGAGCTGTGGATATTTCTGTTACAGGATTGTCTTATATCATTGCGATTAAAATAATCAATGATCCAGCCAGCACAACGTTCGATGGTTATGATGTGGACGGAGTAGAGGCCATCAATGGTTGTGTTCCTGTACCAGAACCAATCGAAGAATGCTTCGGCAACGAAGTACTCAGCTATTTGCCCGGACTTCAAAGTGATGGCACACCGATCACAGATCCCAACCGCATCGATCCAACCAAAGCGCTCGGTCCTCCTCAACTCGATAACACGTTCAACTTCGTATCCCTTGGTTATGGAGGCGAATTGATTATCGGTTTTCCGGGAGCCGTGTTGAATGGAGATGGTCCAGATATTCTCGTAGCTGAAACCACGTTTGGAAACAATGATTTCACTACCTACCCTGAGTCAGCAGATGTTTATGTCACTCAGAATGGATTCAATTACTACCTCGTTGGCTCACTTACCACCAGCCAGGTTGGACTCTTCGATATCGATGATGCCGGTCAGGGATTCACTTATATCACTGCCGTAAAAGTTGTAGACACTACACCTATCGGTTCTGTTTCTGAAGATGGTTTCGATGTGGATGCTGTCGTTGCGATCAACGGTTGCGTTCCAATTCCCGAAATCGTAACAGGTGAATGTTATGCCACCGAAATCCTGCAATATGTGCAGGGAACGCGTTCAAATGGTGGAGCATTACCAGTGTCGCGTACGGATGAAAATAAGGCTTTGGGTGAACCCGAGCGAACCGATGCCAATGTATTTGTAACATTGGGTTACGGGGGATCAATTGTATTTGGTTTTAACGGATCAGTTCCAAACCAACCCGGTAATGATATCGAAGTTGTGGAAACCAGCTTTAACAATCCCGGCTGTGCTTCTTATCGCGAATATGCCGATGTATATGTGTCTCAAAATGGTATTCAGTTCTATTTTGCGAAGACCATCTGCAAATCAGATAATTTCGTGGATATTGATGACGCAGGTCAGGGTTTCACTTTCGTGAATTACGTAAAACTGGTAAACAATGATGAGCTCACTACGACTCCGGATGCATTTGATGTAGACGGTATCGTTGCCATCCACAATTGTTTGGAAGATGGGAATGATGTCGACAGCGACATCGTTATATCCACGCCTTCCAATGAAACGTACACAATATTGAGCTCATCACCCAATCCTGCTGTAAACGAATCTGTAGTGGTATTTAAGCCTGCTGTTTCCGGGCCTGTTACGCTCGAAGTTTTCGATATGAGCGGTCGCAGTGTTGTGACTTTGTTCAATCAGGTGGTCGAAGCCAATCAGGAATACACCCTTCGTTTCAACACGGCTGGTCACGCTAATGGAATTTACATGTACAGACTTAATACTTCCGACAAAGTAGTTGTCGAGAAATTTATGATCGTTCGCTAAACCCTCCAAGTGTTAGCACGCAACCCTGCTCCTTTTCGAAGGAGTGGGGTTATTTTTTTCTATTCAATTTGTATCAACGAAGTCGCTGCGCATATTATTTGATCAAATGCGTTCAATCATTGTGCTTATCTTTAATCAGGAAAGTTGATCTGTGAACTGGGTGAATTTTAAAACCGCATAAAAAATTGAAATACATGAAACGCCTGGCAGCCATTTTAGGCATTATTCTACCAACTATTTTTCTGCTCAATTTTACCATTGGAATTTTTGAAATCCCGGATTATCTCCCCATCATTGGAAATCTGGATGAAGTTGCTGCATCAATCTGGCTGATGGCTTCTCTTAAGCATTTTGGCATCGATGTAACTGATTTTTTACTGACCTCAAAAAGTAAAAACACATTTAGACACGCTGCAAAAGTTTCCGGAAAAAACTTCAACCACAGGTGAGCGTACTAATCTTGGACGAATGAAAGAAGTATCAGGTAAGAAACCCTTGGTTGAGTTTGCGGATTTTGAGAAGTTGGATATCCGAACAGGAATGATCGTGGATGCAAT
Organism: Cryomorpha sp.; assembly: GCA_041744015.1. GTDB lineage: Bacteria > Bacteroidota > Bacteroidia > Flavobacteriales_D > Cryomorphaceae > JBBQZU01. The sequence continues at coordinate 2,775 of JBGTLS010000371.1, forward strand.
TCCATTTGAGAAAGCTAAAATGCCCGCCTTCAAACTGTATATCGATTTTGGAGATTTGGGAATTCTCAAATCCAGTGCGCAGATTACGGACCATTATTCTATTGACGATCTTATAGGAAATCAAATCATCGCCGTGGTCAATTTTCCACCCAAACAAATCGCAGACTTCATGAGTGAATGCCTTGTACTGGGTGTTTTGGGTAAAAAAGGGGTTGTTCTGCTCATCACGGAACAAAAAACGCCAAACGGTTTGAAAATTGGATAACCTCCGATTAAGTATTCAACATCACCGGCATCACCAACATCAGCACATCTTCTGCTGTGTTTTCATTGCCAACAGGAACGAGAATTCCCGCGCGATTAGGGGCACTCAAAGAAAGTTCCACATCCTCTGAATCGAGGTTGTTCAACATCTCGATCAGAAAACGCGAGTTAAATCCAATCTCCATGTCCTCACCTTCGTAACTACAGGTTAGACGTTCGTTTGCTTCATTTGAGAAATCGAGATCTTCTGCTGAGATAGAAAGTTCACTGCCATTGATGCGCAACCGAACCTGATGGGTGGTTTTGTTTGAGAATATAGAAACCCGACGCACCGACCCCAGTAATGCTGTGCGGCTTACCAGCATTTTGTTCGGGTTGTTTTTCGGAATTACCGCTTCGTAATTCGGATATTTTCCATCGATCAAACGGGCAATTACAGTATGATCATCGAAACTCAGTCGCACATTTGTGCCGTCGAATTCCATGAATAATTCAGCATTGGTACTCGCCAATATACCCTTCATCAAATTCAAAGGCTTTTTGGGAACAATGAAAGATGCCGTGCGATCCGATTTTGTATCAGTTCGGGTATAACGCACCAGTTTGTGTGCATCAGTGCCGACGAAGCGTATACCTTCTGCAGTAAATTCGCAAAATACACCTGACATCACCGGTCGTAAATCGTCATTTCCTGTGGCAAATATGGTTTTCTGGATGGCTTCAGAAAGCACCTCCGCAGCTAATCTGATTCCGGAAGGATCTTCCATTTCAGGATTTCTGGGAAATTCATCTGCAGGAAATCCGGCGAGTTTACTTTTTCCGTAACTGCTGGAGATTTCGACCCCGAGGGTTTTTTCATCCACGGTAAACGTCAGTGGTTGATCCGGAAGCGTTTTCAAATAGTCGAGCAACAAGCGAGCAGGAACAGCGATAGCGCCTTTTTCTTCCGCTTTTACCGAAAGGCGGGTTATAATTGTTGTCTCCAAATCACTGGCAGAAACTGTCAGTTTTTCTTTATCGATTTCAAAGAGAAAGTTATCGAGAATGGGAAGGGTGTTGTTGCTTGCAAGAACACCGCTGGCCGTTTGTAAGTGTTTGAGGAGGTCAGAACTTGTGACAATAAACTTCATGGGTATAGCTAATTTCGACTGGGTCGATTTGGCGACAAATATAAGTCAATTACAACCAAAGGATGCCACAACTTTTTAACACCGTTTACAATTCCTCTTCGGGCAAAAAGGCCTGAATCGGTGCTTTGAAATTGTCCCAGGTGAGGCGCTGTGCAAATGCGAGTTCACCCATGTTCACACAGGCATAAATGCGCTCCCTGTCAATCACTGCGGGGATACTTCTGTCGATCTCTGTCTGACCTTCCGGAGCCGGTCGCGACCACAATCGAATTTCGCGCGTGTTATTGGCATCGGTGACTTTAATAATCTGGTAAGGAACGAGATTTTTCACCGAATCTTCCTGCGCTTCCGTGAGGAGGGTGTTGTAATTTTCAAAGGAAGCCAGTTTAAAATTGAGCAGGTAGTCCTTCACCAGGGCAGTATCATATCGCGCTATAGGCTCTTTGGACCCTGGACGAAATAATTGAATATCGTTATCGCCATGATATTTAATCATGAAAGATGTCTCAGGTCTTGAAGGGTAGGTCACTTCCACCTCATTGAGCTGCATATCGCCGTATTCCAAAATCCGGGTACTTCGCCATTCCGCAAGGTTTGTAAAAAACCGGGTATCCAGCATTCCCAAAAAGCCGCGCATATCGAGAATATAAGGCGAGGTAGAGCGTCCGAATTCAGGAGTTTCCAAAAGCATATAGGTTCCTTTCTTATCCATGGTGCCGTGGCCAACGTACCATGTCTTGATCCATTTGCCTTTGAGGTCGTATATCTCTACCTTCTTGGCGCTCCCGGCCATCACCCTGTTTACCTGTTCCTGGGCTTCTTTCGCCACAGGACGTTGAATATACACGTTGTGAAAAGTGTGAAGCAGCAGCCAGGCTGCGTCCTCGCGGGCTTTGTACATGCCATTGACTATCCATCCACCGGGTTCTCTCGTGAGGGTTATTTCTCTGCCTTTGTTATCGGCAATAAATATCTTTCCCACATTTGCCGTGTCTTTAATAACAAAATCCGTTTGGTCTTTTCGGGTGGTGGTGTTTGGTGATTTTGTGGAGTTGAAATAAATCGCAATACCTACCACAACTACAACTGCAATAAGCAGCGGAATAATCTTTTTCATATTTTCTCTATTTGCGTGCGTACCTGTTTCGACGCACAACCCATTGAATCAAACCGAAAATCAATGTAAGAAACACAGGCAGCGCAATGTTAATGCCCTGCCAGAAATGTCGTTCTGATACAATACGCTCACTGTCGAGCTTTCGAAGCTGAATGCTCCTGGACCGCACGTTGATCAGGCTGGCATCTCCCAATAAATAATTCATCGTGTTGATCAAAAATTCTCTGTTTCCATAAAGATGACTCTTTATCACCGGATCCCATCCCAGATTAGCTGACTGCGTACCATCTCTGCTTACCTCGTTGCGCGCAATATCTCCATCAGAAACGACCATCATTCGCGTGAAAACGCTGTTTTCTTTAAAGCCAAACGTGCGTTCTTCCAAAAAATTGGGAGGTAGCCTGTTGGCAAAGTTCGATTTGAAATTGCCTTCAAGCAAATAAGCAACAGGTTGAAATGGACGGTTGGCATTTCCGAAATCCGGATTGATTGATACGATATTGAGACTTACCCTCACCGGAGATTTTAAAATTCTGGTGTATTGGGATGTGGTGAGGATAACTGTTTTTGAAACATTGGCCCTTTCAACGGTGTCGATACTGCTTATAAAGTTTGTGAGAATTGGATCCACATTGCCTGCAATGGGATGAGGAGAAGTGGGTATCAGAATGGGTCGGAAGTACCAGGGAAACAATTCGGTGCGGGGATTGGCCGAAGAGCCTGTTTCGAGAGCGATAGGCGCACATGTCCTGTCAATGAGCAAATCTTTGTTCAACCGGACTCCATAGGTAAAAAGTTGGTCGTCCAGATTGGTATGCAACGGCGTTGACATGGTCAGATCGGTGGTACGGAGACTGTCCATTGCGATGGCCATAGGATCTACCATCCACAAAACTTTTCCGCCGTACATGATGAATTGGTCGATGATATATTTATCCTGTTCAGAAAATTCCAGCACAGGTTTGGCAATCACGAGGGCATCGAACCGGTTCTCACGGTGACCTGAGCCTGCCAGATTTCTACTGAGTGCATCCACTTTTCCATCGAGCTGCACCATATCCACATCGTAGTATCGTGCCAACTCCGTGCTGAAATCGTTTATTTCAATTGGACGAAGTTCGCCATGACCCTGCAATATAGCTACTCTGTTTTTTCTCGTGGCTTTCGCCTGATAGATGGCATTGACAAAGTCATATTCCAGGTTATTGATGGTCCTGTTCACCAATTCGGCATCGGTGACCCGTTGTTGATTTTTTAAAATTTGAAGCGGTATTTCTCTGTCTTTGTAGGAAACCAGTGCTCCCGGGAAAACAATTTTTTCAGTCATCCCATCCTTTTCCCGAATCTGAAGAGAAGAATACTGCAATCCTTTTTCAATCAACTCTCCATACATCGCCTCCCGCGATTTTTTGTCAGGAGCCTCACTTGGATTGATGAATTCATACTGGATATTTTCACCGGCATAAGCACGCATTTCATCCAGTTTTTCTTTCACAGCCTGCTGGAGACGCTGATAATCTGCTGGAAAATCTCCGTCCAAAAACACTTTGATATACACGACATCCTCGAGATTTTCAATCAGATCGATGGTCGTGGGAGTCAGGGTATGGCGCTTTTCGGCGGTGAGATCAAACCTTTGAAAGACGAAACCACTGATATAAGTTAGCGCCACAAAAAATACGATGCCGAGTAATGTCTCTGCGATAATCCTTCCGCGTTCGCTCAGATTTTTTCTCATGACCATTTTCGGCTTTGTAAAACGGTTTTGGTCAACACTACGAAAATTCCTGAAAGGCTCACAAAATACATGACATCTCTTGTATCAATCACTCCGCGGCTCATAGAATCATAATGGCCGGCAATGCCGAGTTGCTGAATGAACCTGTCGAACGTTCCGAAAAGATCAAAAGAAGCAATCTGGTCGAGACCGCTGTAACAAAAGAAGCACAGAAACAATGCGAGAATGAATGCCACTACCTGATTTTCACTCACTGCGGATGAAAAAATTCCGATAGAAGCAAACCCAGCACTCAGAAAAAGCAAGCCAAGATAAGAACCCCATGTACCGCCATGATCAATATTTCCCGCAGGATTCCCCAAAGTGTAAACACTCAAATAATAAATGAGGGTAGGAATGAGTGCGAGAATCACCAAAAAAACGCTGGCAATATATTTGGCAAGAATAATCTGTAAATCAGTGAGTGGCCTGGTGAATAAAAGTTCGATGGTTCCTGTGCGTTTTTCTTCCGAAAATGAGCGCATGGTAACAGCCGGCACCAAAAACATAAAAACCCACGGAGCGACGTAGAATAAGGTGCTGATGGTGGCATACCCTTGATCCAGAACGTGTAGATTACCTGGGAAACCCCACATGAAAAGCCCGGTCAACAAAAGGAAAACGGCTATTACCACATAACCTATAACTGAACTCAAAAAACCCCTTACTTCTTTTCTGATTAAAGCCCACATTGGCAGCAAATCTACTTAATTGGCGACAAAAGCGACATATGAACTATCCGAACGGCAAAGTTGATGAATTGAAACTGTCTCAGGAGAATGAAGCAGAAAACTTATAACCATAATTAACACATCCTTCAGGGATATGTGAGCTCTGGATAAGTGGATCTTGCAATAGCCTTGGTCAACAGCAGAGGCTGAATTTCGGACCAAAAGGTGATAAAGAATTCCGAATTTCTATACTTCTTCAGATCATCCAGACTATCCCAGTGACTATAAGTTAGCACTTTTCCATTGTGGTGAACATCGAAAAGTATGCTCAGGTGGGTACAGCCCACTGACTCTCGAACCTTAGGAGCAACTCTTTTTAATATTTGTTTTCCCAATTCCGATTGAGCGGGGTGAAAGTGCAGAGATACAACTCGAATTATCATAAAGCCCGGTTACGTAGGGCGAAGTTAATCAAACCACTACTACCGCGCAACACTTCTTACAATCAAAATGACAATACAGATAAGAAATAGAAAAATAGAAATTCTGTTAATTCCGTGCATCATACGCAGATTAACATTTCTTGCACTCCTACGAAACATTGTACGTGGATTGAGATAATGAAAAAATTTCTTTAATAACATGACGTTTGATTCTTTACAGTAAAGGTCTATATAAGTTTTTGACTTCATAAAAGTTATTTTGAAAACAACCCGGGATCGATGATTGTTTCAGCTTTGGCTTTGTTTTTGCGTCTTGTTAATACTCAAATCAATCCATGCAAATTCTCATTCCCGACAAAAAGCAACTTCGCACTGCTTGTCTGTTTCTCCTTGCTGCGGGCTTTTTGTTTTCCGGATGTAACAACAATTCGGTCAACCTCTTTCAATCAAAATCAGAGCGAGAAGTGTATACAGACAGGCTGAGAACCTCCGGCCTGGTGCAGACAAAAGCGGGAAAAAGCTGGCTTGCCAGCGGGATACACGCCGCAAACAATCCTTCTGAAATTACGATTCCAACCCAACTAAAGGGAAGTTTTAAATCCAAATCTATACACGCACTGGCCTGGACGCTGGAACTGCAAAAAGGAGTCTCGGTCGAGGTTTCTGTAATTTGGAATCCCGCAGATAGCAGCGCCCTATTTGTCGATCTTATTCAATACCCCGATTTAACAAAAGGTACTGCTTCCTTTAATCCCCGGGAATCCCCTTATAAATTTGAAGCAAAAGAGGCAACCCGATTGATTATAAGGATACAGCCAGAATTGTTTGGCGAAGGCAATTTTACTTTAAATGTGCAAAGCACGGCTACTTATGGTGTATTTCCCGTAAAGGGAAAAAACAATGCGGCCATTATGAGTTTTTGGGGTGTAGCCCGCGACGGGGGCGCCAGAAAGCATGAAGGCATAGATATTTTTGCCCCCAGAGGCACACCTGTGGTCGCTCCTATTGACGGATTTGTTACTTCGGTGCGGGAGGGCGGTCTGGGCGGCAAGCAGGTGTGGATAAGAGATACCAAAAGGGGCCACAACCTGTATTTTGCCCATCTCGATTCTCAGGCTGTGGGTGTTGGTAAACGAGTCTCATCAGGAGATACCCTTGGCTTTGTAGGCAATACCGGCAATGCGCGGTTTACAAAACCCCACCTCCACTTTGGCGTTTATGAAAGAGGTGCGTTCGATCCTTTGCCGCTGGTAAATACTGTTCATCCGGCACCCGATTCGGTCAATTTAGCTTCGGAAAAAACATACATGGTGATCACCTCCAAACAAGCGAATGTCCGCTCTGGTCCGGGCACGAAGTATCCTGTGGTTTTTTCCCTTTCGGAAAAAAATCCCGTGCTTATTGAGGC
>JBGTLS010000372.1:0-3675 GCA_041744015.1 Cryomorpha sp.
GTCGGTCAATGACTCCCTGAAAAGTTCCCTTTTCGGTAAAATCGCGCACGAGTACTTCGTATATCACCATGCGGTCGAGTGGTGGCCTGAAGAAAGATTGCACTTCCCAGGGATAGGGTTGTTTTGCGGTTTGTAGCACTGAGACAATATCAGTCGTCTGGCCCACAGGGTAGGGTATGAGTCCGGGATAGCGCCCGCTGCCGATAAACTGGTCGTTGAATGGATCGAGTATTTTTTCGGCATAGATGTCGGCCACACGTAAGTCTTCCTCATCGATGGAGTATTGAAACCGGTACTCCACACCCGGGGTGAGGTTGTTGACCTGCAACCAATACCTGTCGCCACTGGTTGATTTTTTGCATCTGTTGGACGCATTAATCTGCCAATTGTTGAAGTCACCAATCACATGCACAAAGTCTTTATTTGGAGCAAAAAGCTGCAGGATCACCGTGGTATCGTCGATGTAATTGATTCCATCGACCACTCCGGCTGGCGGATTGGCAATTTCCGGAAGGCCATCCACGAAGTTGACAAAAATGTCGAAACCACCTTCTGCGCGCCCCACCACGGTACCGTTTGCATTGCGAAACACGAAGGCGAGTTGCTGCACTACATCGCCGGGCTGTATGCCATAAAAACCGGCTGTGGTGATGGTTTTCGAAAACACGTTTGGCGCCACCTGTGTCATGAGTACATTTGGATCGGCGGTGCCCCAGTTGCCCTGCACGTATTGCCAGCCAGTTTCTCCTTCCAGGATGACCCCGGTGTGCATGTACACGGGTGAGATACCCGTCAGGGCGCCATTGCCCTGAGTGGCGTCATAGGTGATGGTAACGGGTTGGTTTAAAGCGGGATATTGAGGGGTTAATACAACCTGGGCGGTAAGCGTGACATATGCGCAGATCGCCAGAAGCGTGGAGAACCATTTGGTCATGACAGGATTGGTTAATTGGTTTAATTAGTGTCTAAAGTACACTATCGTGGTCAGAATGCAAAATTCTGTTGAAAAAATTTTCCTCTGGCTTCTTGTGAGAAGAAAGTTTATAGTTGAAAGTTGGAAAGTAGAAAGTTGGAAAGTAGAAAGTTTTCCGCGGATTTTCTTAGCAAGCGGTTTTGCTTACCTCGCAGAATGTGTCCACGTTGATCTTTTCGCAGTTGGATTTGGACAATTTATTTTAGAGGGAGCGATTGATAAAGAATTAAAGGAATTAATAAAAATCGCATTGCAAAGAGAAATGTCTCAAATCTTGATTGACAGGTGGGGTGATTATAAGGAGATAAGGGTAAAATTTTTGAATAAAATGATTTCAGATGTTGATAAAATAGAGATTAAACAGTAAAAACTACAGGCAACACATGGTATAGTGCATGCGGGTTCCAGTGGCATTCGCAGGTTCGTGGCTCGTAAAAAAGTTCGGTGTAAACTGAGTGGAAATCGCCTCTTCATCCCGCAAGACACCATACCATCAAACAAAAACATGAAAGTTCTTTTATTAATGAAAAACAGAACTGAATACGCATTGACATACAATTCTGACATTCAAACTGAAGAAAATGGAGAATTTAAAGCAACATCAAATCCTGGAACTTTCCCGGGAGCCAAAGGAACTGAAATGTGGCCTTATGTGATATACCAAATAGGACTGAATGGCTTTACGAAAATGAAATAAAGTTTGGATAGAAAACATTGAAAGATTAATGCTCTTCGCCCTCCTTTAATTCGAAACTGTAATAATAACCACTTATCAGCATAAAGATACCATAGCACATGGTTCCCAGGGCCACAGCAATAAATATCGTATGGCCAATAGCTCCAAAATCACCCAGAAAGTCAAAAGCTGAATCTGTATCACCGGCTTCGTCGGAGTCAGACTTTACGGCAGCCTTTACCAGGAAAAATCCGAGAACCCCTAAGAGGATACTTCGTGCAATATAACCGGCCCATGCGGTGATATGCGTGGCTTTTACGATCCACGAAGGCATTTTCTCATACTTCATCCGTTTGTTGTAATCCCCGCCATAAATGTATTTAAATTGAACCAGGGCAGTAAATCCGAGAATTATTCCGGCGATCCCCACCAATATTTGACCCCCTGGAAAGCTGAGTACCTGGGATATAAACAACTTCTGATCGCTCTCGCTGTCTCCACCACCTTGAAAAAGTATCTGAGCGGCTCCAAAGGCAATAATAATATAACCCAATGCACTCAATCCTATCCCGGCTCTGCGTGCCTTGCCTTTCAGGCTACTGCCGAATTCATATGGATCGGCAAATGTTTCGTAAATTCTCCAGATAACATAACCCAGCAGGCCCAGTATCAGGATAACGATTAATACTTCCCCAAAGGGTATTTCTAAAATAAGATCGACTATTCGCTCTTCATCAGCTGCCGCCGGCCCCACCCCGAGAAAAGACAACAAGGCCATTAGTCCGACCATGAAATACACACCCGCTACCGAATAGCAGCCAAACCGGGCTAGCTTTTCCGCAATATTTTTTACTTCGGTCATGACAATCCTGACTTAGAACTCAAATTTAACCTATATACCCTTACCTTTGAAGCCTTCTCACAGCAGACTGATATACACACATCATACAATCACCACATCTCCACATCATACAATCACCACATCAACAAATCACCACATCAACAAATCACCACATTAATCCCTTTTAAACCATCCTTTTATTTTTCCAGACCATTTTGACATTTTGGACTCCTTATTGTCGTCTTCGCCTTCTATCTTGTCGCTGATGATCATGGCCAGGGGACGCAATTGAAGGAATTCTTCGCTTATCACCTTTAGGATGGCAACAAATGGAAGAAACATGATCATACCCGCAATCCCCCATACTGAAGCACCGATGAGCAAACTCAAAATGGCCACCATGGGATTTACGTTGACGCTACTGCCGACAATTTTTGGGTTGAGGAAATTGGATTCTATCACCTGCATTACCCAAAACAGCAGGATTACGGCTCCGGGTACCCACAGCGAATCAGAAGACATAAAAGCATATAGCACCGCAATGGCGCCTCCAATGAGGGAGCCTATATATGGAATGATGCACAAAAACCCTGCGAGAAAACCAAAAAGAAAGGGACTGTCGATTCCGATTATCCACAAGCCAATGCTGTTGGCTGTTCCCAGGATGATGATCAGAAGGAATATACCCGAAAGATATTTCCTTCCTACGCTTTGTATCCTTTTGAGCATGTTGTATATGCGACCATGGTTTTCATGATCGCCGAAAGACACAAAAGCATTGGTGAGCCCTTTCCTGTAGATAAGGAACAAGAAAGTAAATATAATGGTGGTTAAGAGGCCTGTAAGGAAGGTCCCCATGCTGCTAAAGGTATTCTGAATCAAGGCTCCGGAAGAATCTGCAAGCCATTTTTTCCCCTCTTGTATCAATTCCTCCCTGTCTAAATTATCAATAAAATTCACATTGCCGTTGATGTAGACTACAACATCAGAAAAAGTCTTCATTATTTTTCCCGAAAAATCATTCATCTCATCAGAAAGACTCATAATTTGGGCCGAAGCGAGCGTGATTCCTCCACCTATGATAACGAAAACCATCAGCAGGGAAATCAGTGCAGAAAGCGGACCATTCAAACCCCAGCTCTCTAATTTTCTGACCACCGGAAATAGAATGAAAGACATCAACAA
>JBGTLS010000373.1:0-8751 GCA_041744015.1 Cryomorpha sp.
GCGCTTTCCACGGCATTCGGAGCTCCAAGGTGAAAGTCAGAAGCGAAATAATACTTTTTGGCCATGATTTATTTTCACACCCGGATATGGTCAAAAGCCAAATATTCCGGCCATTTTTTCTTCCAGGGCGTGTCCGCGGAGATTTGTTTGAATCACCTTTCCTTCAGGATCGAGCAAAACCGTAAATGGAATACTTTTTACATTGTATAGCTGAGCTGCGGCAGAATTCCAAAATTGCAAATCGCTTACGTTGATCCATTGCAACCCATCAACCTGAATAGCTTCTTCCCATTTGGCTTTATCGCGGTCAAGGGAAACACCATATATCTCGAAGTTTTCCTTTTTATACTTGTCGTACATTTTCACCACATTCGGATTTTCGATTCTGCAGGGTTTGCACCACGACGCCCAAAAGTCGATCAAAACATATTTGCCGCGCAGGCTTGACAATGCCACGGATTCGTTGGTAGGATTGGGTAAAACGATGTCGGGAGCAGTACTGCCAGGCGACAAAAAAGACTCCAACGCAGCCTGCCTTTCCAATTGAGCAATTTGATTATTCAATTGGTCAAAAAAGTAATTTCCCTGCATCCTGCCCGCCAAACCGTTTCGGACCTTTTTATACAAGGCCAGATCAGTTTTGGGATCAATGCGTTGCAAAACACTGTAATTGGCCGCGCTCGTCGTATCTTCTTCAATAAAATTTACAAGATAATTGCGATAAGCCTTGCGTTGATCATTGTATTCATTTGCCAAACGCACCCGAAGGTCATCATCTCCTGCGGAGGCTGCAGCCTGTAATGCCTGCATTGTGGAGTCCATACTCTTTTCGTATTTGGTGCCGTTAATGAAATAATCGCGAATCTTCTCGCTGTCTTTCGATCCTTTTACTTCATATGTGTCATTCACCGTGTTCAAATCCGCCGTGATTTCAACATTTGACGTACTGTCAAAAGCCAGAACAATTGGTTTCGCTGATTCTATCGTCAGGGTATAAAATGACAGCCTTCCAGGATCAACATCAAAACTGAAGTTTCCGTTCTTGCCCAACACGGTATTACCCACTGTATCTGGTTGACCTCCTGGAAAAGTTACCAGGCTAACAGATTTGCCTTCTGCATTTTGAATCGTGCCCGATACGGAAGTGTGATTGCTATTTGAATTACAGGCTACAGCCAGTCCGAAAGCGGAAAAAATAAAAAGGGTGCGTTTCATGATTTATTGTTCTAAAATTCTTTTAATAATATCACTTGCCATTTTTGGATTGGCTTTTCTATTGGAAAGTTTCATCACTTCTCCCATAAACAGTCCGAGCAAAGCTTTATTGCCATTTTTATAGGCTTCCACCTTATCGGGAAATGAAGCCAGCGCCTGATGAGCGATTCCTTCGAGCCATGTATCATCACTTTTTTGAAGGAGATTTTCGCTTTCAGCTAGCTCTGCCGGACTTTTATCAGGTGACTTTAACATCAGCGGAAACAACTGCTGGGCTGCGATAGAATTGCTGATGGCATCCGAATCTATCATGGCAATGAGCTCGGCTATACGCACAGGAGACAAAGGAAATGCATCAATATGTGTAGCCGATTGATTGAGGTAGGATCTGATTTCACCCATCACCCAATTGGCCGCCGATTTGTAATTGTTGGTGTGTTTGATTAGCGCCTCGTAATACAGGGCCACAGGTTTCGATTCGATGATATTGACCGCATCATACACAGAAAGCTTCAATTCCGTCGTATATCGTTTCAGCAAATCCTGAGGCAGGGGCGGCATGGCTTCCCTTATTTTTGCGATTGCAGCAGGAGTTAGAACGATGGGCTGAATGTCTGGTTCGGGAAAATAGCGATAATCATGTGCATCTTCTTTTCCCCGCAGGGCGAAAGTGGTTCCTTCCACAGCATCAAAACTGCGGGTTTGCTGCTCAACGACGCCGCCTGACTCGAGAATGGCAATTTGACGCTTCATCTCGTAGTCGATCGCGCGCTGCACATTGCGCAATGAATTCATGTTTTTTACCTCGCAGCGCAAACCAAACTCAGTTGCACCTTTCAGCATTACAGAGACATTGGCGTCACAACGCATGCTTCCTTCTTCCAAATTGCCATCGCAGACATCCAGATAGCGCACAAGGCGTCGAACCTCTGCGAGATAGTTATATGCTTCCTCTACAGAACGAAGATCCGGTTCAGACACAATTTCCAGAAGAGGAACGCCTGCCCTGTTCAAATCAACAAGCGTATTGAAAGGATCCTGATCGTGCATGCTCTTTCCCGCATCCTCTTCCATATGTATCCGCGTGATTCCTATGCGCTTTTGATTGCCATCGGCATCTGCCACCCATAAATGTCCGTTGGTACATATGGGTGTTTTATCCTGGGTGATTTGGTAGCCTTTCGGCAAATCCGCATAGAAATAATTTTTTCTGGCAAAAAACATCTCTTCCGAAATCTGACAATTGGTGGCTATGCCGAGTCGGATGGCGTGTTCGATCACTTTTTCATTCGGTCGGGGGAGGGTGCCCGGATGTCCTAAACTCAACGGACACGTATTCGCATTGGGCAAATTACCATATGAATTTACTGCGCCGGAATATGCTTTTGATGCGGTCATCAACTGGGCGTGGATTTCGAGGCCCACCACAAGTTGATATTTATTCAGTATTTCTTCCCTAAGTTCTGTCATAATGCTTTAATAATACCTTCAAATAAGGGTATAAGTTGGGTTGCAGCTTTGGATGCGGCTCGCACCACATCTTCATGGGTGGTTTTTACAATCCGGCCCTGCACTCCCAAATCCGTAATAACGCTTGTGCCGAAACATTTCATTCCCATGTGATGCGCTGCAATGACCTCTGGCACTGTGCTCATCCCCACGGCATCTGCACCAATGTTGCGAATATACTGATACTCTGCGGGCGTTTCAAGACAAGGACCAGTAAGCCCGGCATACACACCCTGGCGAACTGCAATTCCAGCACGCTCCGAGATGTTCAAAGCTTTTTGAATCATTTCTTTGTTATATGTCTCGCTCATGTCCGGAAATCTGGGACCCCAGCTATCGTTGTTGGGTCCCATCAGCGGATTGGTTGGAAAAAGATTGATGTGATCTGTGATGATCATCAAATCTCCAATTTCATAATCCGGGTTTACCCCACCACATGCATTTGACACCATGAGATATTCTGTGCCGAGCAAGGCCATGATGCGAACAGGAGCCACCACCTGATTCATGGTATACCCTTCATAAAAGTGAAATCTGCCCTGCATGGCCACCACTTTCTTTCCCCCAAATGTGCCAAACAGCAGTGCTCCTTTATGACCCATAACAGTTGAACGCGGGAAATCGGGAATATCCTCATAAGTGATCTCCACTTCTTTCTGAATGGAATTGCCCATACTACCCAGGCCGGAACCGAGAATGATGCCGACTTCCGGAGTAAATGGCATTTTTGATCGAATGAAGTTTAGCGCAGCATCAAGGCTTGTTGGCATATTCTCGTATTAGTTTGTCAAAATCGTTCTGGTCTTCGCCAAAATTTACAGAGATTGCCCAATAAAACAAAGGCAATGTGTCAAATGGCGTGTTTTGAACAAAAGGTTTAAGCCGCATGGCGTCTTTTTCTGTGGTAAGTATTGCTATTTGGCCGGGCGCAAAACTACCAATAAAATTGCGAAAGCGTTGTAAATCTGAATGTGTGAATTGATGGTGATCACGATATTGAAAGTGCTCTTTGATATTGAAATGTTTGGCGACGTGTTCAGCATAAACGGCCGGTTTGGCAATGCCGGTAACGAGCAATACATCTTTCACCTGGGAAAAGGAGATGGGGGAGGGTGAATTAACAGGAACTATTTCATTATAACTGATCGCACTAAAAAAGATCGGTTTGTTATACTGTCTTAACTTTTTACGAAAAAGGTCTTTGCGATCAGCCGGCAGGGGATCAGGGCATTTGGTAACAACCATGATGTCGGCATCTTTGGCCCTCAACCGTGAATCACGAAGGTCGCCGGCAGGGATGTAGTGGTCTTCAAAAAACGGCTTTTGCCAGGTGGTGAGCAAAATGTTTAACCCCCCTTTAATTTTTCTGTGTTGCAAGGCATCATCCAGTATCACGGTGTCCGTTTCCGGAAAATGGCTGAGATACTCCAGCCCCCTTTTTCTTTTGGCGTCAGCCACAATCCGTGCTTTCGGGAATTTAAAAGCCATGAGTAAGGGTTCATCGCCTGATACCGATGCTGGCATATCTGTTTTAACTTCGATGGTATCGCCAGACATCCTTCCATAACCCCTGCTTAAAAATGCAGTTTTCCCGGGGCCCAATAATTCCAGAAGGTAGGCTGCGTGCGGCGTTTTCCCTGTTCCGCCCAGGGAAAGATTACCGATGACAATGGTTTTGATCGGAGGGGACCAGGATGAAATGACATTGCTGTTGTACCCCACATTCCGCAACCAAACGACAAGGCCATAGATCCACGAAAACGGCATTAATATGAGTCGCAGTTTATGCATGTATCCAATCTTCGCGAAGTCTCAGCTTAGTCAATACCATTCATTACCCTTATTTTTACCACCAAAGAACGTTCGATGATACGCATCAAAGATATAACAGAACATTTAGACAATCTGGCGCCGACCGCATACGCAGAAACGTATGACAATGTGGGCTTGCTGGTGGGAAACCGGGAAAATGAAATCACGTCGGTACTTGTGAGCCTGGACTGCACGGAGGAGGTTGTGAGAGAGGCCATCGATTTAGGAGCCAATCTGATTGTAAGCCACCATCCGATAATTTTCAAAGGCCTGAAATCGCTCACAGGTAAAAATTATGTAGAGAGAACCGTAATGCTCGCCATTCAGAATGATATTGCATTGTATGCCATTCACACCAATCTCGACAATATTTCGGGTGGGGTCAATAAGCGAATTTCAGATATCATTGGGTTGAAAGATACCCGCATTCTTCAACCAAAATCCGGGGCCCTTCAGAAAATCACTTTTTTTGTTCCCGTGGCGCATACGCAATCCGTTACTGAGGCTGTATTTGCTGCAGGAGGGGGTGTACAGGGTCAGTATAGTGAATGCAGTTTCCGACTCAACGGTCAGGGCACATTCAAACCACTGGCAGGTGCTAACCCATTTCTGGGAAATATTGGCAATCGGGAAGAAGTTGATGAAACTCGGGTGGAGCTCATGTATCCCACATACATGAATGCAGGCATAAAGCAAGCACTGAAGTCTGCCCATCCATACGAAGAGGTTTCTTTCTTTCAGGAAGACCTGGCTAATGAAAACCAATATCTGGGAAGTGGAATGATCGGAGAGCTTCCTGAATTTACGGATATTCATGCATTTTTCACGAAAGTGAAAACCGAAATGAAAGTGTCAGTGATCAGACACACACGCATTGTCCATCAAGAGGTGAAAAGGGTGGCAGTTTGCGGCGGCTCTGGCAGTTTTTTGCTTGGTGCAGCCAAACGGGCGGGAGCGGACGTGTTTATTACCGCTGATTTCAAATATCACGAATTTTTTGATGCAGAAGATTCCATAGTGATTGCTGACATAGGCCACTATGAAAGTGAACAGTTTACGATAGAATTATTGGCTGAGGCAATCAGCGAAAAATTTCGTACTTTTGCGACCCATTTAACAAGAGTACACACAAATCCAATCCATTATTTATAGTTTATGGCTGCAGCAAAAACCAAAACAGCGGTTTCTCCGGAAGACAAATTAAGAGCACTTTACAGCTTACAACTTGTCGATTCCCGAATTGACAAAATCCGGATCGTGAGAGGTGAATTGCCATTGGAAGTTCAGGATCTTGAGGACGAAATTGCCGGTTTGCAAACCCGTCTTCAGAAAATGCTCGACGAGCGCGAGGCTTTGGAAAAAGAAGTTTCGGACAAGAAGAACGGCATCGCCGATTCAAAATCTCTGATTAAAAAGTACAAAGAGCAACAGGACAACGTCCGCAATAACCGTGAATTTGATTCTTTGAGCAAAGAACTGGAATACCAGGACCTCGAGATCAAACTCGCTGATAAACGCATCAAGGAATTCAAGGCCAAGATTGACGGTAAAGAAGACATCATCAACTCTACGAAAGAAGAACTCGAAGGGCGTAAAAAAGATTTGGAAACGAAGACCAAAGAGCTCGATGAGATTGTAGGTGAAACCCGTCGGGAAGAAGAAATACTGATGAAGCTTTCACAGGAAGCCGAGCAGAATATTGATGAAAGATTGGTAACGGCCTACAAACGTATCCGAAATGGTTCAAAAAATGGTCTTGCGGTAGTTCCAATCGATCGCGAAGCTTCAGCCGGATCATATATCATGATTCCGCCTCAGCGTCAACTCGATGTGGCAGCACGACAGAAAATAATTGTTGATGAACACAGTGGACGAATTTTGGTTGATGCCGAATTGGCCCAGGAAGAAAATGATAAAATCGAATCAGCGATCTCTAAATTGCTGTCCTGATAAGAAAACATAAATTCATAAAAAACCCCGCCAGGAGCGGGGTTTTTTTATGATCAGGATTTTTTACAACCTGAAGTTCAAACTTAAAGCGATTGAAGAAAGCCGATTGGAAAGAACAGCCTGTGAATTGGAATTATTGACTCGATAATTTTCATCAAATCTCGCTTGTTGATAGGAGACATCAATGGACCAGGTTGGGAGTCGGTATCCCATACCGGCGGAATATTGATACCGATCCAGATTTGTCCCTGAAGCTTCATTAATTGGTATGGGATTTTCGAATAATGCAAATCCACCTCGAAAGAAAAGGCTTTTGGTTGCCCGGAATTCACCGCCGAGTCGGAAGGTCTGAGAAGTTGAAAAAAGTTGGGCTATTGTGGCATTCGTTCCGGAAAAATCCTGATTTGAGCCAGAACGATTTGCTGCAAGAAGTTGGGCGCTTCCAAAGTTCGAAAATTCATATTGTGCACTGAGGATTCCTTTGGTTCCAATCACTGCAGCTATACTTGCCATATACCTCCAGGGTGTACGAATCCGGTAATCGAAAAAACCATCAGCGTCGGAATAATCAGACGGAGGAAATGTGCTATACGATGCTTTTAGTTCGGTGCTGTAAACGTCATTTAGCGAAAACGTGGTCGGGGTGTGTATTGCAGCTCCGAAACGCAGCGTATTGCCAAAGCGATAAATACCCCCGATTTTGAGATTCACGCCCAAACCTTCCGTTTGTAATCTGTCTTGGATCGTATATGAAGTTAGTTCGGGCGATGAAGGGAGAGAAGTTGAAAGAAAAGTCTCAGTAGTGGAAATATGGGATTGATAAAAAACAGATTGAAAATTCAGGGAGGCTCCCAGAAAAAGTACATCATTGTAATTGGTTCCAACCGTTATCGCAGTTTCGGAAATCCGACCATCTCTTTCGGCATGATGCGTTTGGCGTAAAATATCGCCCTCTATAAATTGTCCACTATATGACCTGTTTGTAATGGCCGTATCATCACTGAAGATGACTCCTGTGTCCCAAGCCAAACCCGCACCATAATTGCTTAGTTCATTAAGGAGCTGACCGTTTGCTTCTTTCACAAAATCAGAAGCCAGAGAGGAGTTGTAATCAATATCATTCGCTGTCCTCAGGTGATCATTGAAAGTATTAAGCCTGTTATAAGACACCCCAAAATTTACAGATTTCCAGTTGGGA
This sequence comes from Cryomorpha sp., assembly GCA_041744015.1. Classification (GTDB taxonomy): domain Bacteria; phylum Bacteroidota; class Bacteroidia; order Flavobacteriales_D; family Cryomorphaceae; genus JBBQZU01. Next base: position 7,685 of record JBGTLS010000373.1, read on the forward strand.
TTCCGGGTTTCGTTGGCGAGCATAAAACCGATATTGTTGACAACAAACTTGTCCTTGTATTCGTTCGTCGTACCACCGTTCATCGTGAGATTTATTCCGTTGAATTCCACTGCCGGCGTAAAACTTATCTCGCTATAGCGAAAAACTCCGAGGCCAGCGGGATTCACATGTGCAGCTGAAAGATCTCCACCAAGCGCCCCGAATGCGCCGCCCATGGCATTAAATCGGGCGGAGCCCAGGAAGTAATTGGATGAGTATCTCTGTACATCGGCTTCGTTTTGTGCTGCGAGTGGCAGCGCTGCGCAACTCGCCCCTATCAGGGCAAAAGCTGCACCCAATCGTTTCATAGATTTCATAGTAATTTTATTGATGTCCGATATTTAACGTCGGCCGCCTCCACCTCTTGAAGGAGCACTACCGCCACTGCCACCACCACCTCTTGAAGGAGAGGAAGGTGAAACGCCGCCACCAGATCTGCTGGGTGAAGATCCGCCGAAAGACGGGCTGGAACTTCTTGTCGGATTGCTTCTATTCATGGAAGGTTGTTGAGGCGAACTTCCACGATTTGGCTGCATCCGCGGTTGTGACCGCTGTTGAGGTGAAACACCGGTAGCTTGTTGTTGCTGTTGTTGGCGACCATAAGGTGAGATTCCTTGAGGTGATCGACCACCCGGTGCTGCATTGACATTTCTTTGTTGTGATCTCGGAGCCGGAGGAGTAGCACGCTGATTCGTCCTGATCGGAGCTTGCGTATTAATTCTATCTCCTGGTTGGATTTCAGAACCCCGGGTGGGAGTGGTATTACCACGCGTGGCCCCGGTTTGATCCAATCTGGTTCTGTTTTCGGGTGTCAGTGCTTTTGAACCATCCCTGGATGTCCTTTCAGAAGAGCGTGATTTGGTAGGATCGAGTAATGGGGTTCCATCAGAAGTTCTGCCGGTATTCGTAATACCTCCGCGTTGGCCACGCCCACCGCTGTCACCGCGGCGGCCATATGTTGTTGTTGAGCCACCATCAGAGAATCCACCACCACTGTAAAATCCACCACCTCCGTAAAATCCACCACC
>JBGTLS010000374.1:0-1782 GCA_041744015.1 Cryomorpha sp.
TAATAAAAATCAGGATATCACAGATATTCTGAATATCATATGCCTGCCGCTAAATCTCGCATATGAAATCAACGGCGATTTAATAACAATTACCAAAAAACAGAGCCATGCTGAAAGAACTCAATAAGATTCGAATGAGCCTAAAAGCCAATAAGATTTACAGTGGCATGACCCCTCTTTGGGATGAATATTACACGGAAGCTCAGAATATAAAATTCAAAAATAAATGGGATCAGGTAAAAAAACTCAAATAGATCCTATCAAAATCTGACCAAAACCAATTCGCAAAGGTATTGGTTCATAGTGAAATCCGATAACTGGCTATGGTTATTGGATTTTTTTTTCTAGTCGGCATTGGAGATAAGCTCGTAAGTCGGCCATAAAGTGCGTGGCAGATGGATCACGCATTTTTTGTTCAGCCTTCCAGGCTGTTAGTATGATTAGCAGCGTGTACCCCACACGCAGGCGTGTGAGGTTAAGCATGGTGTGGCGCTCCGCGCCGGTAATGGAGAACAACCACTATACCGCGTAAGACGCTTGAGGAACAACGAGTTACGGATGACTTTTGCTACGCGCAGAGCACGGAGTGCTCAACCATGTATAACCCAAAGCGGAGCTTTGGGTTATGGCCTACTCTCCAATAACCGCACGGAGTGCGGCACAATTGATAAGTGGCTATTATGGGAAAAATCAGGATGCGAGACTCAAATCAGCCAAAATTCTCCCGGCCGTTTCGCCAGCCAAAATATCATCCATGTAGCCCGGGATTTTTTCAAGAGGTACAAAGGTGGCCATCGTGTCAAGGTTTTCGGGTTTTAACCGGCCAGCGAGAGCCTTCCAGACTTCCAGCCTTAGCGAGCGGGGCGTTTCAGCCGATTCGATACCCAATAGATTCACTCCGTTGAGAATAAATGGAAACACCGTCGTGATAAGTTCCGTGGAGCCGACCAGACCACAGGCAGCAACATTCCCGTTACGGGCGCAGGCTTTAAGTAAATTTGCCAGTGTTTGCCCTCCAACAGTGTCGATGGCCCCAGCCCATTTGTGGGATATGAGTGGTCTGTCGGATGAATCAATTATTTCTTCGCGGTTGATGCACCGTTTGGCACCTATCGTATGAAGCCAGGGGTAATGTTCTGGTTTTCCACTAGAGGCAATAACCGTGTAACCCGCTTTTTTAAGAATGGCCACAGCCATAGAACCCACTCCGCCACTTGCACCGGTCACAACGATCTCACCCGAATCAGGGTGCTGACCATTCATTTCCATTTTGTGAAGTGCGAGTGCTGCGGTAAATCCCCCCGTACCAATGATCATAGATTCCTGCAGGGTGAGGCCTTCCGGCAAAGGAATTACCCAGGCCGCAGGTACGCGGATATATTCAGCAAAACCTCCTTTGGTATTCATTCCCAAATCATAAGAAGTCACCAAAACCTTTTCTCCTGATGATAAAGAAGGATGATTGCTTGATTCCACCACACCCGATGCGTCTACTCCTGGGGTATGCGGAAAATGGCGACTTACACCTTTGTGACCTTTTGCCGATAAGGCGTCCTTATAATTAAGGGCTGCAAAGGCCACTTTAATCAGAACCTCATTTTCAGGAAGGAAATCGGAAGACACCTGCTCAATGCCCCGGGTAAATTTTCCATTTTCATCGCGGATTACCAGAGCCCTGTATGTATCGTTTGCCATACTTTGTCGATTGTGGCAATGCACTTCAGTTCAATGCCAATGGGGGTGGGAAGACTGTTAATTTCCACTGTTGTTCTGCAAGGTTGA
>JBGTLS010000375.1:0-4400 GCA_041744015.1 Cryomorpha sp.
ACAATGATTTTATCAGAATTCTCTTTGCCACTGGCGTGGTGGGATTGGGATTTTATATTCTTATTCTGGTGCGCATTTTTAACCGGATAAAGCATTTGGGCATTGCCCAGCGTTTTCTGCTCACTGCCCTGTTTGTTGCGCTGACGTTTTACAGCATCAGCGTCACGCCCACATTTTACGCCCCCTTTATGTATTTCACCTTACCGATATTCGCTTATGTAGCCTTACCGGAAAATCTCAGAATCTTATGGAACGGCCGCGCGTATTGATCCTCGGAAAGTTGCCTCCGCCGTATATCGGCCCGGCTGTTGCCACGAAAATTATCATGGAATCGCATTTGAACGATCAGTTCAAACTCCTTCATTTTGACACGCGCATCAACGAAAATGTGTCCGACATGGGCACCTTCAGGTTTTCCAAAATTTCCACTATTCGTGATTTGTACCGGGCCTTTCGGCAAAAGATCACCCATACAAAACCCGACCTTGTCCTCATACCGATTGGACAAACGGCAGCCGGATTTTTTAAAGACATTAGCTTCATTCGCATAGCGGCCGCGACAGGTGCACGTGTGCTTTTGCAACTTCGTGGAAGCGAATTTCGCGTTTGGTATGATGGTCTGGATTTACTCCGAAAAAGGGTGGTGAGAACGCAGCTTCGAAAAGCCGATGGGGTGATCGTGCTTGGCGAAAACCTGCGATGGATTTTTAAAGACTTATTTTCAGATGACCGCATTTTCGTGGTTCCCAATGGCGGTGATTTCATTTTTCCCGAAAGGAAAAATCAAACACTCAGAATCACTTATCTCGCCAATTACCTTCCGGGAAAAGGTCTGCTCGAACTGCTTGAAGCCCTGTTTTTGATGACTCAAAAATCTCTACCAGCTTTCGAATTTCACGCGTATGGGAGCTGGAATAATCCAGCTTATCGCCAAAAATGCCTGGAAATGGCAAACAGACCTGAAATGGCACATTGCCATATACATGGCGATGTATCCGGCTTCGAAAAATGGCAGGCCCTTGCAGATTCCGATATTTTTGTTTTTGCGCCAAAATCCCCTGAAGGTCATCCCTGGAGCATCGTGGAAGCGATGGCAGCCGGCTTGCCGATCATAAGCACCAATCGCGGCGCCATCGTTCAAAGCGTCGTGCACAGCCATAACGGTTTTCTGTTTGAAAATCCAGAACCAGCCCTCATCGCGGATGCACTTGAGCAACTTCTCGACGACCCCGAAATGAGAAAAAATATGGGCCGGGCTTCGCGCCAAAATTATCTGGCTGAATTTACGGCCGATCGAATGGTTGAAAATCTGGGAGCCGTATTTCACAAACTGATTCAATTACCCGTAAGCTGATGTGCGGAATTGCGGGATATATTTTGCCGGAAGGCCGAACATTTGATATGCCTTCAGCGCTCGAAGCCATCGCACACCGCGGCCCCGACCACAGCGATCATTTTTCCGAAAAGGTAGGGCAGCGGCAGGTTGGATTCGGTCACCGCCGGCTCAGCATCATCGATCTCAGCGCAGCCGGTCACCAGCCCATGCACGAGGCTGACCTAAGCCTTATCTACAACGGCGAAGTGTACAATTACCGCGAGTTGCGCGCCAGTTATCTTGCTAATCAGTCTTTTAAATCCGATTGCGATACGGAAATCATTCTCAAACTCTACTTGAAATTCGGACCTGAGTTTGTGAAAAAGCTCAATGGGGATTTCGCTATCGCCATCCTTGATCGTCGCAGCGAAAAAGTCCTTCTCATCCGCGACAGACTCGGAATCAAACCACTTTATTTGTATCAGTCCAACGGAACTTTTGCTTTTGCGAGTGAGATCAAAGCTTTCAAATCCGCCGGACTTCCGCTTTCGCTAAATGACGCAGAAATCGGGAATTATCTCGTCTTTAAATATGCGCCTTTGCAAACGACATTATTTAAGGAAGTGAGCCGACTCGATCCCGGCCATATCCTGGAAGTGGATTTGAATTCCGGGGTTTCTTTAAAATCGAAATTTTGGAATATCCGGTCTGCGGCAAAACCATTTCGCGGAAGCTATACAGATGCAAAAATGGCCTTGCGCGAACATGTGGAGTCAGCAGTGAAAAAAAGACTGATCGGTGATGTACCCATTTCCAACTATCTCTCGGGCGGGCTTGATAGCTCCATTATTGCGCATTATTTGCGCGAAGGCGATCACCAACATTATTGCGCCGTAAAAAGCAAAGCCGATACCCAGGCGGAAGGCACGACCTCGGACGGACTTTATGCGCGAAAACTCGCTTCAGACTGGAATCTGAATTTACTGGAAATTCCCATCGGACTTGATCAGCTCGGTTCCGAAGAAATCACCCGCGCCATGTGGGCCTGCGATGATCTGATCGCCGATGGATCGGTGATTCCCGCTATGCTCATTGCCGAAAAGGCCGCCGCTACGCACAAGGTAGTCCTGAGCGGCATGGGCGCCGACGAACTTTTCCTCGGCTACAATGGTCATATGTTGCAGCGGCTTTCTCAACACGCCGGGCGCATTCCCGGGCTAAAGGCTATGCTTGCGCCGCTGATGCGTCAGGTAGTTGCCGGTCGTGGCCCTTTTAAACCCTATCGGCGGTATATCCAGAAATGGGGGAATAACCTCGGGAAAGATTTTGAATCTGGTCGGTATAGTGTAGTGGGAGATGTGGATAGCGCATTGTCTGTTTTTCGTGGCAATTCCCATTACGAAAAGGTTTTCGAACCATATTTTGCTCACGGAGGTGACAGTTTTGAGGCATTACAACAATTCGAGACTGATAATTTTTTGGTAAAAAACCTCCATTATCTCGACCGATCTTCCATGGCCTGCGGGTTGGAAAGTCGCGTGCCGTTTCTCGATCATGAACTTGTAGAATTTGCAGCAGGGCTGCCACTCGAATACAAACTCGATTGGAAACTGAAGTCAAAAAGGATTCTTAAAGACGCTTATGCGGATGTATTGCCCACATACGTTACTCATCGGCGCAAGGCCGGTTTTGGAATGCCACTCCGCACTATTCTCTCCAGAACAGAAGTGTTGGATACATTAATGCCAATTGATTTCTATGCGGGATTTGACTGTTTTGATACCGATACCATTCGCCGCATCCGGCAGGCTCATCTCAGCGGTCATCAGGATCAGTCGGCTCTGCTTTATGCCTTGATTGCATTCAGGTTTTGGTCACGGATATATTTGTGAATTCATGGCATTCTATGCTGAATCTGTCTGCTTCATCAGAATGAGCAATTGAAACCACATTGTCAGTGAATTCCTCATTTAATCATTGTGTTCGTAAGTGAATTTATATCAGCTTGTTAAATGAATTTGGCTGGTTTGGTTCTGGATTTGGAATTATGAAAAGTAGAAACAGTTTTCAAACCCCATAAATCTAGAAATCATGCATGCACTAACAACAGTAGATAAAATTTTTCCCAATTACGAAGAAAACCTGGGTACTCCCGGTAGAGTGGCTTCGGTAATGATTGGGTCGTTTCTGGTTTTTAATGCTTTTCGAACACGCTCATCCATTTTTACGAAACTTTTGACCGGAAGCGCTTTGATCGCAAGAGGGCTCTCAGGTTATTGTCCGGCCACACAGGCTTACAACAACGTTCAAAAAAATGTAAAAGCAGAAAATGTAAATATCCGCACCAAAGTTTATGTGGATCGTCCCCGGGAAGAGGTGTACATGTTTTGGAGAAAGCTCGAAAACCTTCCGTTGTTTATGGATCACCTGAAATCTGTGAAAAAAATTGATCATCGCAGATCCGAATGGGAGGCCAACATTCCTGGCAATGTCGGCGAACTGAAATGGACCAGTACCATCGTAAAAGACATTCCAAACGAACACATCGGATGGCAGTCAGATGCCGATTCGGCGGTTGAAAATGCCGGAAATGTAAAATTTCTTGATGCCGGTAATAAAGGCACCGAAGTTAGTGTGGTGATATCTTATCACGCTCCTGGTGGAATTGTCGGTGAAACACTCGGAAAACTGCTCAACCCCGTATTTGAAAGAATGATCCACGCTGACGTGGCGCGATTCAAAGAGTATATGGAAGACCGGGTGACGCAGACCGTATAACTTTCATTTATTAGATTGCAACCCCTGATCATGAATTTGGTCAGGGATTTTTTTATCCGTTCACCCCACAAAATCCAGTAAAATTTTGCGGTGAAATGACCTCCGTATCTGCCTCCGGATACTGATTCGTAAATGCCCGGGTAACACGGGTATTTTTTTTCGGGCGCCATTTCATTTCATAGCCAGTCAGTTTTGTGAGTTTAATAATAAGTGATTGGTCTTGTTAAGATACAAATCACAAATTTAGTTTGTCTTCATTTGTGTTAAAACCTGACAATTTGATCATGATTTATTAATATGGATTCTT
>JBGTLS010000376.1:0-9960 GCA_041744015.1 Cryomorpha sp.
GTCGATGAGGTGCACGCCTTCGTTTTGGTCGCAATGGGCTAGGATGGCCTGAAATTCTGTGTCGCTTTTCGGCCGGTGGCCTTTGGCGCCGTAACTCTCCGCGTATTTTACAAAGTCGGGATTGACAAAATCGAGCCCGAAATTGTCGAGCTCCATGCCTTCCTGTTTCCATTTGATCATGCCGTAGCCGCTGTCGTTGAGGACGATCACCGTGAGATTTAATTTCAACCGAACGGCCGTTTCCATTTCCTGGGAATTCATCATAAATCCTCCGTCGCCGCAGACGGCGATCACGCGTTTTTTTGGGTTAATCAGTTTGGCGAGCATGGCTGCGGGCAGGCCAGCGCCCATGGAAGCGAGGGCATTGTCGAGCAGGAGGGTATTGCGCTGATAGGCCGGGTAGTTCCGGGCAAACCAGAGCTTGTACATGCCATTGTCGAGGGCGATGATACCATCGTCGGGCATTTCTTCGCGGAGGATCTGCACCACGCGCTGGGGCAACATGGGAAATCGGTCGTCGGTGGCGTATTTGGCCAGATGGGTTTTCACTTCTTCCTGAATTTTTTCAAATTCCGAAAAGTCCCATTTTTTATTTGGCGAAAGCCTGTCGGCAATGTGTTTTACGGATGTATTGATATCGCCCACCACATTGAGTTGGGGGAAGTACACGGCATCGACTCCGGCCGGGCTGTAGTTGATGTGTATCACTTTGGTGCCGCCGTGGTGCATGAAAAAAGGCGGTTTTTCGATCACGTCGTGGCCCACGTTGATGATGAGGTCGGCCTTGTCGATGGCGCAGTGCAGGAAATCGCTGTCCGATAGCGCCGCCGTTCCCATGTATTTCGGGCTGCGCTCGTCTATCACGCCTTTGCCCATCTGGGTATTGAAAAAGGGGATGCCGGTATTTTCGACAAATTCGGCGAGGGCCTGACTCGTGTTTTTCCGGTTGGCTCCGGCGCCGATGAGGAGCAGGGGTTTTTGGGAAGCTTCGATCATCTCCACAGCCCGGGCGATTACCACTTCGCCGGCATTGGGCAGGGGACTGTCCACCACGGGAAATACGGGGCTGTCGCTTTCCTCTTCAGCTACATCTTCGGGGAGTTCGAGGTGTACCGCGCCGGGGCGTTCCTCGATGGCCACGCGAAACGATTCGCGCACGAGGGAGGTCACATTGTTGGCGTGGACCACCTGTCGGGTCATTTTGGTGATGGGCTGCATCAATTCCACGATATCGATGATTTGAAACCTGCCCTGTTTGCTGGTTTTGATCGGTTTTTGACCAGTGATCATCATCATGGGCATGCCGCCGAGTTGGGCAAAAGCTGCTGGCGTTACCAGGTTGGTGGCGCCGGGACCGAGGGTGGCGAGGCAGACGCCGGGTTTTTCGGTGAGGCGCCCGTAGGTGGCAGCCATAAATCCGGCTCCCTGTTCGTGGCGGGTGAGCACGAGTTTGATGGACGAGGTGCGGATGGCTTCGAGGAAGTGGATGTTTTCTTCCCCGGGGAGGGCGAAGATGTATTTTACGCCTTCATTTTCGAGGGCTTTTATAAAGAGGGCGGCGGCTTTCATATCCTGGCAATGTACATGAAATTCAGCTTTTGAAGGTGGCGATTAACAAGAATTATTTGTTGGGATTAATTGAGAATGGAGAACCGATCGGAATTCACGAGCACCGCCGCAAGCGGACACGCGCGAGTAATGGAAAATGGAGCATGTGGCGGATGAAGTTCTTGAGAAATGAGAAGAGAGTTATTATATGGCGATACTTTTAGAAAGTTTACACATAGCAAATATTTCATTTGATAATATCCACCAGGATATTATCTTTCAGCGCGGAATGAATTGAAAACTGGCAATTAACAGAAGTCTATGTAGAGATTGGGCCGCGTATCATTAAAATTCATGCGGATAAATCAGGAGGTAAATTCCGGTTGCACGTCATATAATAAATAGCAAAATTGAAATGAAACAAAAACTTCTTATTATTTACTGTTTCTTTTTATGTGTTCATCATGTAAATTCTCAAACTGATTGGGAATTATTAAATCCCAAACCAACGGCAAGTACAGGTAAGGATATTGAATTTGTTTCGAACAGCCATGGATATATTATTACGTCGAATGAGTTGTTGGAAACATTCGATGCTGGATTATCGTGGCAAAAGAAACAAAATATTTCAAGTGGAAATGATATGAATTTTTATCAGAGCACCGGGTATATTGTTGGAAACAATGGGTATGTATTAAAATCCACAGATACCGGAACCTCCTGGATGCAAATTAATACAGGTTTCAATGACGCTTTTAACACAGTGAACATAATTGATGATAATAATATAATTTTCTCCAGCGCAAACAATCTTGTAAAATCCAGTGATGGTGGAAATACATGGGAAATTTTAGATATACCGAATGTCACGGTAGTCAAAACTTTTTTTGTTAATTCTTCGACCGGACACGCCGCATGTGAATATGGAAAGATGTTAAAAACAATTGATGGTGGACAAAATTGGCAAACAACCCATGATATAAATACACTCCCATCTGATTTTTTCACTGTTTATTTCCTGAATGAAAATCTGGGTTGGTCTTCCGGTGAGCACTCCTCCATGTACAGAACCACAAATGGTGGTGAATCGTGGTTTGAAGTGACGGGTAGCATTCAGGCTGTATATGATTTCCATTTTTTAGATGTGAACAATGGATTTGCAACAGGTGAAGATGGAACGACATTAAAAACCACGAATGGCGGGATGTCATGGACATCAATTGGATTTCAATCCGGATTTATTTATAACACATCCATGTATGGAATTTATTTTTTAGATAATGAGAACGGTTTTGCAACAGGTGCAAGAGGTAGAATTATAAAAACCACCGATGGAGGAAGTAACTGGACACATCATTCACCAACTTATAATGATATTAACAATTTTCAAATTTTTGAAAGTGGTATTGGTTATGCTCAGGTTGGGAATTCCTATTTTAAAACGCTAGATAATGGAAATAATTGGTATTTGATTGGCGTGGTTGATCATTATTCCTATTGCAGTGGTTTCTATTTTGTAAATGAGAATGTCGGATATTCTATAGGAGGAGGAACAACGAGTATTTCAGGAGATGTTTTTAAAACCACTGATGGTGGAATTACCTGGATTCAGTTGAATATTACAGTTTGGGAAGGATTGAGTTCAGTATTTTTTATTGATGAAAATAATGGATTTATTTCAGGGGGTTCTAATCAAACAAAAGTTTTGAAAACTGCGAATGGAGGAATTACCTGGAGTGAGGTGCTGGATGAAAAATTTCGGGCAATTCAGTTTCTAACCAATGACATTGGTTATGGCATGAGTAATTATGATCACCGGATTTATAAAACTGTCGATGGGGGTAGTAGTTGGAATTATGTTTTTGAATCTGATGAAGAAATAATGTCTTTCCATTTTACAGATGAAAGCAATGGCTATTTAGTTGGAGATAATGGTTTGTGTTACAAAACAAATGATGGAGGCTATACATGGCAATGGCTTTCCATTCCCTATGAATATTACACCAGTGTTAAATTTTATTCAAATGATTTTGGATACATTGCCGATGAAGTAGGTAAACTTTATCGAACTTCGGACGGGGGACTAACCTGGACTTACCTGACTACTCATTATGGAACAAAACACATTGAGCTTACGGATAATTATATTTTTAAATTTGGATCTAATGGTCGGATCTATCGTAGTGAAGCGGTGCTGTTAAATGCCAGCGACTATACGCTTGGCAAGGAAATAATTATATATCCCAACCCTGCAACTGATTATATAAACATCAAATTGGATAGCTATCCATCGGTTGATTATATTGAATTATATAATGTAACAGGAAGTCTTGTTGACGGTATCAGTCCAATGATTACCGATGATCTTATCTATATGGATTTGTCAGATTTGGCACAAGGATTTTATACTTTAAGAGTAAATTTCAAAAACGAAAAATCACTATCGGCTAAATTTATATTAAAATGAATAAAGAGATACTGTTGTCACTACTCATTAAAAGATTTAGCAAAAACTTTAATAAGTTATAAGACCGGAGAGAAATTCGAAAAGATTTTGCCAAGGGTGTTAGTGAAGCTGTAGTGCAGCCATTACAAGACCACAATACTATACGCAGTGGGTTTACCGGCACCGAACGCACGAATACGAATATAGTGGTAAGTACCCGGACTGAGATTTTCATTGCGGAGTGGCAGAGACTTCAGGATGGAAATGAAAGGATTGCATTGATTTAGACAATTATCTCATTTGAAAATCAGCGGTAAGTTATTACCTTTCTGTACGAATGAAAGTAGTTTTAGAGGGGAAATACATCCGGATTTGGATGCATACAGCTGAAAAAGTTCCGGATATAAATGAGTTGGCAAATATGAAATAATGAAACGAAAGACTACAATTCTGATTTTTCTCTCTGTGTTGACATTGTCAGCTTTCCCGCAAGTCGACTACATCGAATTTAAGAATCAATACAGCTTAACATGTGCCGTACCGGACTCAGCGGTAGTTGTGCGAAATCAAATTTTGTTGGACTCAATTCAATCGGTGGAAATCGTAAATGGAGAAAAAGAGTATCTCTACGATTTTGGGTGGGTGTACTACATGAGATATCTCAAATGGTCAGATATGAATGACTTAAAGATATCAGCTTCGAGCTTTGAGCGGGGTTGGCACGAATTCAAAGATTTATCTGCATTATGGAATCTAAGTGGTATTTACAGAACTTTAGGCGATTGTACGAAATCTCTGGATTTAACTGAAACCTATCTCCAGGAAGTTCCCGACACCATTTCAGTTGACTATAAACAAGTGTACTACCGATATAAGTTCTGTCGAAACAAAGAATAAAAACATTGGTGCAACTTTCTTAGAGTGGGGATGTCTTAAATTCGGGAAATCTCCTTCGACTCAGGATTGTTTCGGTATGAAAGATACTTCGATGCCTCGTTGGGATGCAGGGAAAACCGCAACAAGCAATATGCGCAAAGCGCAACCTATGTAAACAAGAACAACCCGGTAAATGAAACCTATTTTATTGATTATATTTTTAAGTCTTATTTCTGGTAACTTTTATGCCCAACCCCAATCTTCCATTTCATACCCGGATACCCTCAATAAAAAGCGGTTGTATACCACCATTGGAATTGGAGCGGGGGTTTATGTTGGTGGGCTGGCTTATTTGAATTACATCTGGTATAAGGACCATGAGCGGGTTCCTTTTCATTTTTACGATGACTCGAAAGCATACCTGCAGATGGATAAATTTGGGCATGCGTATGCCGCTTACTGGGAGAGTTATGCGGCTTACTATGCCCTGCGGAGGGCTGGGGTGGACAAGAAGAAAGCGCTGATTTATGGAGGCCCGGTAGGGTTGATCTTTCAAACGCCTATTGAAATTTTCGATGGCTTGTATGAGGGATGGGGATTTTCCTGGCCGGATATGATTGCAAACGCTTTTGGCTCTGCGCTTTTTGTGGTACAGGAAGCCGCATTTGATGAACAGGTTTTTCTCATGAAATTCTCCTATTCGCCGAGTATTTATCCCCAATACCACCACCATCTGGGAGAATCACCTATGGAAAGTTTTTTTATGGATTACAATGCCCACACGTATTGGTTTTCAGGGAATATTCAAAAACTTACCGGAATAGAAAAGATTCCTTCCTGGATCAATCTGGCTTTTGGATACAGTGCAAACGGGATGATACATGAGTTTGATAACCCGACGTTTTACAGGGGTGAACCTTTTCCTGAATTGGACAGATACCGACAGTTTATTTTTTCATTAGACATCGACTTTACCCGCATTCATACAGATAAACGGTGGTTGAGAAGTGTATTCGCGGCACTGAACCTGGTAAAAGTTCCATTTCCCGGGCTGGAATACAATGAGATCAATGGCTTGCAATTCAGGCCACTTTATTTTTGATGTTCGTGTCCCTGACTGAAAAGCATCAGGAAAGAATAATTCTTTAATTTTATTTGATAGGGGCCGCAGGCGGCTTTTTTTAGTCACTAATGCACGAATGATCACGAATTAAAGCACGAATGATTGGTGATTGTTTGATATAACGGAATGCTCACGCTGGATGCGGGTGCGTGATTTTTTGATCGCACACAACGAGCAAAGTATCTCTATTTCGTTCGCTGCGCGAACATTGCTTTTACGCAGAGCACTCAGAGACTTATAGGGTGGTAGAGATCACAGAACTTTTATGTCCGCTGCGCGAACATTGTATTTGTGGAGATATCATTCTGTGTTCTCTACCAGTTAGCACGTCTCTGTGAGTTCGACGTAATTTTTTTGCTCGCACAGTGAGCAGAGCTCCTTTATTTCGTTCGCTGCGCGAACATTGCTTTTCGCAGAGCGCTCAGAGACTTAGGGGGTGGCAGAGATCACAGAACTTTTATGTCCGCTGCGCGAACATTGTTTTTGTGGAGATATCATTCCGTGTTCTCTACCACTTAGCACGTCTCTGTGCTCTCAGCGTCATTTTTTTGCTCGCGCAGCGAGCAGAGCATCTACATTTTGCTCGCTGCATTGTATTGGCATACAAAGGATGGGAAACGAAACCAGTTATATTTGTGATGTTGCGCTGGACACTTCGCCAATAAGACGATCATTACCGGCACTTTTACGTGAAATGTTCACCAGATTATTATGACATCAATTTCAGCATATTGTATGGAACAATACGAATTTGTAAAAAGTTCCAGAGAAGTATTGTTGGCGTACTGCAAAACTATCTCTGAAGCGGATTTTATAGATCAAAATTCTTCTTTTGGCCGGGGAGGAAGCATCCGGAATTTATTGGTTCACAATGTCAATACGTACCAATTTTGGATTGCACACCATTCTTTACAGCAAATGATAGCATTTACAACCTACGAATCCTGTGATCACATTGAAAAGGTTATCGACGTTTATGCTTCTGTCGACATTTTCATGAACCAGTTTATAATGTCCATCGATTTTGAGAAAGAAATAGAATATCAGATTAACGGTTTTAAAGCCGGGGCGAAACCATTTAAATTATTTAGCCACGTGATCACACATGAGTTTCACCATAAAGGACAAATATTATCTTTAAGTCGCCATTTGGGGTACATACCAGTTGATACCGATATTATGAGATAAACTGGAAATGAGGACCGTGCCCCTGCCATATTGAAAACGATTTCCAGAATTGACCAAATCAAACACGTACAAACATGATCCAACTGACCAAAGAGCAGATGCATGAAATATACGAAGAGCTCGACATGGGTATGCGGTGTTTTTACAATCCAGCGACGAATAAAATATTGTCGATGCCTGATTTTCTTGCCTATCCTGATTTCGAACCTGAATTATGGCAGGAAGTCATGGATGAAATTGACGCGAATAAAGTGATCGAGTTTGATAAATTACCCACGCGGGACTATTTTAACGTGATGGAGGAGTTTGCAGAAAACGTGGATGATCCAATCATTAGGGATCGGTTGATCCGGGCACTTAGCAGACCAAAGCCTTTCAGGAATTTCAAATACGAGATTGATGATTCCGGAGATTACAGAGAAAAATGGTTTGAGTTTAAAGCGCAGGCTTATCGCAATTGGATTGAAAAACAGGTTAGATGATTTAACCGATAATTGAAAAATGGAATATTGGACAAATCGTCAGCCCTTTTGAGGGTGTATAAAAATAAACGCAGAGACGCAGCGTTCACCCGGAGGCGCAGAGAAAAGTACATCCATTCGGGCCTGCTTCGAGGCGTCCATACGGACTTGCTTCGCTGCGCAGGGGAGGTCTAAAGCCCTTGTGTGACCCAACCAGGGAAGGGAGGTTTATGATGAAATGGCTGCCCCGCAGCCCTTCATTTTCTTCACTCCTTCATTTTCTCATGTTAAAACTTTTTAACCTATAAGGCATTAAGAAAAACTCCCTATTATGTCCTTAATTTCTACATGTTAAATAATTTTGAACAATGAAGAAATTATAAAAAGCACATTGCTGAACTTTAACCCGATTTTCACAAATCCAAAAACATGATCACCACCCCCGAACACGACGACCGCATGGCCACCATGACCTTCTCATCCGTATACCCGCATTACGTCTCGAAAGTGGAAGGGAAGGGCAGAACGAGGGAAGAATTGTATGAAGTGATCACCTGGTTGACGGGTTTTGGGGTGAAAGAAATAAATGATTTGATCGGGGAAAAAGCGTCTTTCAAAACGTTTTTTGAAAAAGCCCGCCTCAATCCGAAAGCCGGCCTGATCAAAGGAGTGATTTGCGGCTATCGCATAGAAGATATTGAAAATCCACTTACGCAAAAAGTACGGTATCTGGACAAACTGGTGGACGAACTGGCGAAAGGCCGGAAAATGGATAAAATATTGCGGACGGAATAATTCTACAGAAGTAAATGTATCAGGCGACCATGGAAAAAAAAGGAACTTTAAAAACCTGAAAAAACGGACATCAATTTTACAAAATCAGCGATTGTCCAACCTACCCAATTTGTGAAAAGGAAAACAAGCCAAAAGAAGAGAAATCTCATTATTTACCTCATTTCTCCGCGAAAACTATGAAAGGACAGCACACATACCGCACCACGATCAAATGGACTGGAAATTCTGGGCAGGGCACAGTCGATTACCGTTCGTATGAACGAAGCCATTCCGTAATTGTGGATGGAAAACAGGAGATTTTATGTTCATCAGATTCAGCTTTCCGCGGAGATAAAAGCAAACACAATCCGGAAGAATTATTTCTGGCTTCGATTTCGTCCTGTCACATGCTGTGGTATTTGCATTTGTGCGCCGATGCCGGGGTGGTGGTCGTGGATTATACAGACAATGCTACAGGGACATTAGAAGAAAGTGATAGGGGACATTTTACGGAAGTGACGCTCCATCCGGCGGTGGTAGTCAAAGAACAATCGATGGTTGACAAGGCACTGTCCCTGCACAAAGAGGCAAATCAGCGGTGTTTTATTGCCAATTCGTGTAATTTTCCGGTGAGGCACAAGCCGAGTTGTACGGTTAAATAAATCATATAAAGTTCCGGATTATATATGCTTCATCAATAGTGTACAAGCGCGTATCACATAGTGGCAAACCTTTTCAGAAAATATTTCCGACAGATCAAAACGACACGTATACAATAAATTCTTTTTTATATTTGGCACTACACTCCCTATAGTCAATTAGTTCGATTACAGAGTGTAGCGTGAAAATGGCCCATTATTGATAACATGCAAACATTATGGAAATCCAATTACCCCACACGATAGAAAACGGATCTGGTGAGAAACTCACATTTGTAAGGATATCAATAAAAAATGGTGTGGAATTTCTCGAAGGTGAAAATGAAGTGACGCCGGGAGCGGGACCGCCTATGCATGTGCATTATTTTCAGGACGAAAGTTTTACAGTTGTTTCCGGAAAAATGGGCTACCAATGTCCCGGAGAGGAAAAAAAATACGCCGAAGCAGGGGAGACCGTCCTGTTCAAGGCCGGGGTTCCACACAAATTCTGGAATGCCGGGAATGATATGTTGCGCAGCACGGGTTACATGAGTCCACCTGGCAATAGCCTATATTTTTTGACTCAGATTTTCATGTCAGCAAAAGAAAACGGGGGGCGACCCCGATTGTATGACGTAGCTTTCATGTTGGACAAATACAAACTTGAATACGGAATGTTGGAAATACCGCAATTTGTTCAGAAAGTGCTGTTGCCCATGGCTCTTTTTTGGGGAAACCTCATGGGGAAAAATAAAAAATTCAAAGATGCACCTCAGTCGATGGTAGCGGAATTACATATGATGGCAACCCCAAATTGATGCGAGGTCTGGTTACACCATATGCCTGTGAAGCCGAAATATCTATTTTTGATCCATGCTATTCTCATCCAAACTCGATTGTTTTGAT
>JBGTLS010000377.1:0-5195 GCA_041744015.1 Cryomorpha sp.
TAGTACTTGTTATCAATGAACCGGTAAGCCGAAATGTCTGCCGGATAAAATAAACGCACCTGCTGATTGGCATCTTTAAATTTGCAAATGGTGCCCATGAGTAAATCACCGCGGTAATCAATGGTGCCATAAAGGGTATCACCGACATTGGTAATAATATATCCTGGTCGGAAATCGGTTTGCGCATGTACAATCCCGGTTGATATGAACAACCAGATTAAACTCACTCTGATAAATTGCATTCTGTTTCCCGTTTATTTTAAAAAATCCTGAAATAAATTTTCTCTTAGGTGAGACTCCCTTATTTTTCACCAATTCACAACCTGTCAAGCGTCATTTCAAAAAATTGAAACCAATCTTCTCCCCGCTTCATTTCACCGGTTTCGTACCATTGTCCGTTTTCATTCAGGTAAATAATGTACCGCATTTGATCCGCAGGATACCAGTATAATTTTCCATCAATCAATTCAGCTTTATATTCACCACTTCTGCCATTTGCGAGGTAGGAATGAAACCTGAAATTCTCATCAGTTTTATTGTGTGAAATGATTGCCATGGCATTGTGATAAACCTTTTGATTTGCCATTCCGACACCTTCAACCAATATGACGGTGCTATCCAATTTAAAGTTGATGGTTTCCCTTTGCGTAAAAGAGTGCTTTTGACCGTCACGCCCCATCATCCACCCTTCTCCTTCCCAATCACCTACGATAAAACCGAGTGAACTTATTGCTTTTTTGTTTACCTGATCGGTTTCCGGTTCCTGAGAAAATGAAAAATGCGCGAGAAATAAAAGTGGGAACAATATTGTCAGTGCTTTCATGGCTTACAGATTTGCTTTCGCAATTAAAATGAAGTTCGCCCGCGCTGGTTACGTAGAGCAAATTCATAAACTGCGATTGATCAAATATATAAAGGTGCGTGAATAATTTCAACAACTTGAGAAAATAAAAATCAGATTAGAAATTTTTTGGTGTATAGATTCGGATTTTAATTAACCTTTTATACTATTTTAGTTCGAATCGTCGGACACTTGGTATGCTGAATTTGTCAAAAAACGGCCGACAAATGGTAATTATGAGTCTCACTGCTTATTTTTTAATTTACTTTTGCCCTTTGCATATTGCCCTTTGCCAACCGAGCAGCGAGCTCACTGACCGCAGGGAGGTAATTGCCTTTTTTTTCCTATTTCCTATTGCTTATTACAACAAGCCTCTTGTTTTTGCCTACTATACATTGCCGGTTTTATTTGCCTGAGTCTGGGAAAGCTTTCATTCTATACAACAAGAATGCAGCGATTGCGAAGGTCGGTACTCCGCCGAAGAACGCTTATCTCTTCGATCAAGGCCGTGCGCTGGCGGGGACGTGCAGGACACATGATACCCTGACCTGGCGGTCAGGGCAAAAATCATAACACCCCTCCGGGATTTTGCTATGTCACAAATGGAGGTAATCCTAAAACTACGCGACGTAGGAGCGATCTCACCGAACCAAGGGAAGTAATCATCACTTTACATTGCCTATTACGCGACGTGTCCGATTCCTACGGTGCGCGTGAGCTATATGCGCGTGTTCGTTTTATAGGTGCTTCCGAAGCGCAGTAAGTCCGCATGGATGAGATCGCTTTGCTTAGTTCGTTCGTGCCTCACTCGGTTGCTCATTGCCTATTGACCTTGCCTAGTGCCTATTATAAACTTCCAGACAGCTGTCAAGTGACAGACCCTCCAGATGAATACAGTTGCAAAAATCATTACATGACTTTGTGCTGCACTGTCTATTACAATCGTTCAATGTATTGTGGGGTTTGATATTATATATTTTTGAAATTGCCAGGGGAATGATGATGACGATAGCCACCACCCCGGCGAAAAATAGAGTTGGGAATTTATTGTTGTATTTTTTTTGATTTGGTAAAACACGATTTTTCCCAGGGAGACGAAACGGAAAAATATATTTTAATCTGTCATAATCCCAACAAATCAGGTAGAGATTGGCCAATACCATGAGGGGTGAAGTAAAGAGCGACCCATCAAATCGAACCGCAATAGTCAGGATAAAAATATTCAAAATAATGGGGAAATACAGCAGGGCTCCCAGGGTGGCTGTACGTGGAATCAGCAGTAAAATAGCCGCTGAAACCTGAAGTACGCCAATAAATGTGTAATAAAACCCGGTGTGATACAATGCTTCCAGATATTGCCCCATGGGATGGTTCACAGATAAAGAAGTGAAACGCTCTCCAAATATTTTTACAAATCCGGAAGGGATAAAACCCGCGGCCAGTGCGATGCGATTAAAAACAGCAAAATACCGCAACCATTTATTCTGCTTTGCCTCCAGATGAAGTCGATCAAGTGTAGAAGATAATGCCATTTCCAGTCATTTTTTAAAAGTTTGAACAGGACCGAAAGACCGGTGGATACGTCTATGGGTATGCATCCACCGGTTTACGGAAAAAATTGAAATAAACCACTAATTCGCCGGTACGTGGTCCAGCGACCTGAGCTGATCTTTGTATTTGGCGGGAAAAAGGATGGCTTTCAAAACCCGATCAGCCTTTACCATCCGACCCAATTTATATATTCCTGGCAGGAGGTGAAAGAGCGAATACCGTCTCATGCCTAACAATTCCCTCACTTTTTTCGGTGCCACAAGAATTTGAACTTCACGTAGGATTTTAAAACGCAATAACCCGAGATGTTTACGGTATTGTCTGAATAAGTCATCGGTATGTTCACTGCGCACCAAGTCTGCTTCCATATGTTCGGCACGCGCTGTTTCCCAGGCCTCAAAAGTTTGGGGAAGATTTTGAATTCCCATCCGAAACCCCATTCTGTAAAACACGTCAAACACTTCCCGCTTTTCATCAACATTCAACCGGCGCTCCAGTATCTCAAAGGATTTGATGGAATAATCGATCAACATAAAGAGCACGTCTCTGTATGCCCAATCGGGTATGCGCGCACCGCGTTTTGCTTCCACTCCTGCATGTATCGACGCCATGGCATCAATAGCCCGTATTGCCTTTCCCTTTTCAGAAAAAACAATCTGCCGGGCATAAGAAACTGTAGAAAAAAGTCTGCCAATTGGATCGGCCGGGAGTCGTCCTGTAAAGTATAACCAGTCCACCGCTTTGCTCAACGCAAATTCCGCAGCCGCCCCGGCAAATATGAAAAGAATGGTATCACTCTTTCCCCATATTTCCCGAACGATAGACTGTTTATTTACGAAATATTCCATGTTTTTTAAAAATACAACTTATTTGGAAACTGATTAATTCATTACACTCTCTGCACCGGCCCGGGTTTGGGTGAACTCAAATCATACCAGTTCACATGGCGCGTGATGAACATCGTGAATGCCAGAATAGCTGTGAGACCAATACTGCCTATCAATAGTGCGTAATCCTGTACCTGCAGCGTCACGTAGACGAAAGTGTATGTGAAGCAAAGTATGAGCACCAGCATGGCCGCCTGTTTGGCACTCGGGAGGATGGATTTTGCGTACAATCCAATGATGCCGATAATGACGACGCTGGAAATCAGATAAGCCAGATTGAAATTCGAGTGTTCCGATATTGATACCAGCAGGGTATAAAACAGACAAAGCGCCAATCCGATTAAAATATATTGAAATGGATGCACTTTCTTTTTATTGAAAATCTCGACGAGAAAAAATGTCAGGAATGTAAGTGAAATCGCCAGTAGCGCGTATTTCGCCGAACGCATTGATTTTTGGTAATCATTTACCGGAAGCAACATTTCAACCCCAAAGGAGGATTTAATAACCTCATTTATATTTCTGTCGCCGATCCAGTATTGCGGGTAATTGCGGTTGAGTTCAAGTACTTTCCAATCTGCAACAAAACCCTGCTCATTTACAGTTCGATTATCGGGTAGAAATGAACCCATAAAGCTGGGATCCTGCCAGTCAGAACTAAGTTTTACCACCGTCTCCTTACCCAAAGGCACAAAGCCCAAATTCTGACTTCCCTGCAGGGTCAGATCAAAACCAAATTGATACAATTCCTGCACTTCTGTAGTAAGAACATTTTTCACCGTGATTCCTGATTTCACGAAAGTGGGTATACCCGAACCCGGATCAATATTTTTTGTCTGGTCATTCCATTTTACCACGACTTTTTCTTTTATTCCCCGCAAGTCGGAAATATGAATCGTGAGAAACGCTTCTTCAGGAAAAATTTCATAAGCTCCCATTTCTCCAAGATATTCCGGAATATTTTCAAATTTTCCGGAAAACGACAATTGAGAATCGTAGACCACTACCTCATAAATACCGCGGTTCAATTTTTTGGGGGCCACCTCACCATTGATCAAAAGTCTGTCTGGAAGGATGTGTAACACATCATCTACAGTAACCGATTTCTCGTCCTTCACAATGGTTTTTCGTACGGGAATACTCAATATCGGCCCATACACGTACTGTTCGTTTGCCCATTTGCTGCTCACCTCGTCAACGGTTTGCTGGCGCAAATATTCCCGATCCTGGATTACATCCCTGACGTAGCTCATAGGAATCATCAAAAGGAGCATCAAAATAAAAATTGAAATGAGCTTCAGTGTAACTGAGTTGCGGATGGACTGACCGGCTTTTTCGAGGTAATTTTTGTTTTCGTCTTTCATGGTTTGTTTAGATTAAAAGTACTTTGAAATTCAAAGTTAGTGGTTAAAAAAATAGAGTTTATTTTTGGCGCTTAATGAGTTGTTCGAGCGCGTTTAAGTGGTCCTGAAAAGCTTTTTTTCCTGCTTTGGTCATGGCGTATTGGGTATTGGGTTTTCTTTCGATAAAAGTTTTTTCCACATGAATAAAAGACTCTTTTTCCAGGGCCTTCAGGTGGCTGGCAAGGTTCCCATCGGTGACGTCGAGATATTCCTTCAGGGCATTAAAATCCACCGCATCATTTACCGCAAGGGCCGACATGATACCGAGTCTGATCCTGCTCTCAAATGCTTTGTGCAAACCATTGATGGATATTTTCACCTTTCGTATTTGAAATGCATGAGAATTCCATAAATAATATGGACGACGCCAAAACCAATGGCCCAAAATAACAATCCATAGCCGATAAAATAAGCGCTTATCAGACCGAGTAAAATTTGAATAAGGCCCAAACTTTTCACCTCTTCATAGGTGAATTTGCCCGCATTGTACAGCGCCAGACCATAAAAAATCAA
>JBGTLS010000378.1:0-6927 GCA_041744015.1 Cryomorpha sp.
ATTTTGAGATCTTTGGCAACCTTTTGAACCTGAGAATAGTTGAGACCGTATGTCTCATCACCATTCTTCTCCCATGCACAATAGACATTTTTTACTGGATTCAATCTGAGCGATTTCAACTTATCGTTTATCTCGTCAACCGTCATACGCAGGAACTTTCAATGGTTAATAAGACCCGAAGTTAAGGCAATCAAGGCAGAATTGAAAAACAAATCACAGCTATTTTTTAGCCTCCTGGTGTTTAGAACTTTTCAAATCGCTGACCCTGAGGAAATGTCGTGTGCGCAACCAAACTGTGTTTATGATTATTTACATTTGATGAAAATCAACCCAGATGGCTTATTTCACTTCCGCATACAATCAATTTTTTAAAGAACTCGCAGCCAACAACAACAAAAATTGGTTTGATGAAAACCGGAACAGATATCAAAAGGATGTCAAGGAACCCTTTGAGAAATTCATTGCTGCGCTGATCGATGAAGTAAAAGAATTTGAACCGGCTTTGGATATGAAACCCGGTGATGCCATTTTTCGCATCAACCGGGACATCCGATTTGCAAAAGACAAAACGCCTTATAAACTCAATCGGTCAGCGCTTGTTTCCACATATGGAAGAAAGGAAGCCGGTCATCCCTCGCTATATGTGGAGCTCGGTCCCGAAAGGGTTTATATCGCTGGTGGAGCGTATGAACCGGACAAAGCGCAGCTTGAAAAAATTCGCAAATCAATCGCATCTGATGTAAAAGGCTGGAGAAAAGCAATTGACGACAAGGATTTTGTAAAGTATTTCGGAAAGGTGCAGGGTGAGGAAAACAAGCGGCTTGCAGATGCTGAAATGACCAAAGCTGCTGAAAAGGAGCCCATGTTGTACATGAAGCAGTTCTACTATCAGGCCCAAATGGATCCGGAAGTGGTGACAAAGGACAACCTCGTGGAGGAAATCATGAAAAGATACAAGGCGGCTCAGCCCGTGCACCAGTTTTTAGAAGGGGCGCTTACGCGAAATTAAGGGGTGTTTTTGATCTTGTTCCACACTTCGTAAAGACTCTCCTGATTGGGTCGGTTGGGTTCTTCTGTTTCCAGCGGTACGCAGGGCTTCAGGCTTTCCGTGCATTCACTGGGTAATTGCTGATAGAGGGCTGTTCCCTTCGTTTTCCATGCGATCATTTCTTCAGAGGCTTCCTTAATGACTTGCGCCGGATTACCAACCGCCACGCTTTTTTCAGGAATGATCATACCTGCCGGGACGAATGTGAGGGCACCGACGATGCTGTCGGCACCGATTTGGGCGTCGTCCATGAGCACAGCGTTCATTCCCACCATGCAGTTACGCCCGAGATGGGCTCCGTGCACCACCGCACCATGACCTACATGGGCGCCTGGTTCGAGTACCACTGTTTTACCCGGAAACATGTGAATGGTGCAATTCTCCTGCACATTACAACCATCTCCGATTTCTATCCGACCCCAATCTCCCCGAATTGCAGCACCCGGACCGATGTAAACATCTTTGCCGATGATCACATTTCCGGTTACGGTGGCATTGGGATGAACGAATGCGGTGGGATGCACCACAGGAATAAAACCTTTGAACGAAAAGATATTGGCCATGATCAGGCGTTGGGATTTTCAAGTACCACCGCGTAGCCTTGTCCGACTCCCACGCACATCGTGCACAGGGCATACTTTTTTCCGGTAAGATAAAGTTCGAGCGCGGCTGTATACAAAAGACGTGTGCCCGACATGCCCAGGGGATGGCCAAGGGCTATGGCGCCGCCATTGGGATTGATGCGTTCATCGTCGTCAGGGAGTCCGAGTGTGCGGATCACTGCCAGACTTTGAGCAGCAAAAGCCTCATTGAGTTCGATGATATCCATCTGGTTGAGCTTTAAGCCGGCGCGTTCCAAAGCTTTTTGAGAGGCACCTACAGGACCGATGCCCATGATGCGCGGTTCGACTCCCACCACGGCACTGCTTACAATGCGCGCAAGGGGATTTACATTGTGCGATTTCAAGGCGAGGTCGGAGGCGATGAGCATGGCTGCTGATCCGTCATTGAGTCCGGAAGAATTGCCGGCTGTTACCGAGCCATCCTTGCGGAAAGCTGGTCTCAACTTGGCTAAAAGACTGGTCGATGTATCAGGTCTAATAAACTCGTCTTCGACAAACAAATGGGGATCTCCTTTTCGCTGTGGTATGGCCACAGCTGCGATTTCCTTGGCGAGTCGGCCGGAAAGGCGTGCCTGGGTGGCTTTTCTGTGCGAATGATAAGCAAACGCGTCCTGGTCTTCCCGGGAAATTTTATGAATATCCACCAGATTTTCGGCGGTTTGGCCCATGCCATCCACACCATATGCGGCTTCCAGTTTTGGATTGATGAATCGCCATCCAAAACTCGAATCAAACATTTCGCTGTCACGCCCAAAAGGTGTGGAGGCCTTCGAGATGACCCATGGGCCGCGTGTCATGTTTTCCACACCTCCCGCTATGAAGAGGTCGCCTTCACCTGAACGAATGGCGCGCATGGCATGGATTCCAGCCGACATACCGGAAGCACAAAGCCTGTTGACTGTTTCGCCGGGTACACTTGCGGGTAAATCTGCCAGGAGACTGGCCATCCGGGCCACGTTTCGGTTGTCTTCCCCGGCCTGATTGGCGCAGCCCATGATGACGTCATCAATGAGCGCGGGATCGATTTCGGGGTTGCGGGCCATCAGGGCCCGGATGCTGTGCGCTGCCAGATCGTCCGTTCGTACCGGGGCCAGGCTTCCGCCAAAAGAGCCTATCGGTGTGCGGATTCCGCTGAGTATATATGCCTGGTTTGTCATAGTTTCCAATATTTTGAAGTGAGGTATACGGTGCCTTCGAATGAAGCTACAAGTATGCCATTTTGATTTGTCACTGCTACCTTGTAGCGGGCGTTTTTTTCGTCTCTGGTGATCTCTGAAGCTTCCGCTGTGAGGGTGTCATCGAACTGGACTTTTTCCTTGTGCACGATGCTTGTATGGGTGGAAAGCGCAATACGTCCATGTCCGTTTGCCGCAAAGGCCAAAGCGCTGTCAGAAAGGCTGAAGCAAATGCCACCGTGGGCGATACCAAATCCGTTGAGCATATCCGGTTTGACTTTCATTTTTAATCTGGCATAGCCAGGACGTACTTCCTCAACCGTGATTCCCAGCCATTTGCTGAAAGCATCCGATTTCATCATGGCTTGGACGATTTGATCCGCCTGGGGTGGAACCTGCGAATCCATTAATTTTCCATCACTTTGTCGGGAAAAAATTTTCGGTTTTCTCTCGCCATTTTCCTGAGCAATACGCTGGGTCTGTACCGGTCTTCTCCATATTCATTTTGCAATCCCTGAAGCTGGGAGAGCACTTTTTCCGGGCCAATTTCGTCGGCCCAGTGAAGCAGTCCTTTCGGATAATTCACCCCCCGGGTCATTGCCAGTTCTATCCCATCTCGTGTGGAAATATTGAGATAAAGGGCTTCCACGGCTTCGTTGATCAACATCACCAGCATCCGGCTTACGATATACTGGCCAAGGCTTTCATCCGTATTCGGTTGAGGTTTTTCGGCATCGGCGTGGTAATCATAATAGCCTTTGCCACTTTTCTTCCCGAGCCATCCCGCTTCAACCATGCGCTTTTGCGTAAAGGAGGGTCGGTAGCGCGGATCGTAAAAGAATTCTTTGAACACCGTTTCAGTAACGGCGTAGTTGATGTCGTTGCCAATATAGTCCATCAGTTCAAAGGGACCCATCCTGAATTTGCCGATGGTTTTCACCGCCCAGTCGATGGTAGCCACATCGGCGATGCCTTCTTCGAGCATACGCAGGGCTTCGCCGTAAAAAGGTCGGGCCACACGGTTTACAATAAAACCTGGGGTATCTCTGGCGATGACAGTGGTTTTTCCCCAGCTGTCTATGAGGTTTCGGGCTTCCACCAGGGTATCTCCCGAAGTTTGAACTCCGGGTATAATTTCCACCAGAGGCATGAGTGCTGCAGGGTTGAAAAAGTGAATTCCCAGTACACGTCCGGGTTTGTTACAGGCAGCACATATACTTGCTATGCTCAGGGATGAGGTATTGGTAGCCAGTACGGTATCTTCATCCACGATCAGTTCGATGCGGCTGAATAGATTCTGTTTCGCGCTGAGGTCTTCCACGATGGCTTCGATTACGAGATCCACTTCGGCGAGGTCTTCGAGACTTCCGGGATAAGAGATTCTGGCCAGAATATCATTGGCGGTATTCTGGGTTATTTTTCCTTTTGACACCAGGGTGGCATAGAGCGATTTGAGGTTCTGATCCGAGCGCTCAATAGATTCCTGGTTGTTGTCGTATACTTTGACTTTGTGGCCGGCAGTAGCCGCTACTTGTGCAATTCCGGTTCCCATGGCGCCGCTGCCAAATATGGCAACTGTCGAATTTGCGTTTAATTTTCCCATGTTATTTTCCTTTGAATGCGGGTTTGCGTTTTTCCAAAAAGGCTGCTACACCTTCCTGATAATCTTCGGTATGTCCGCATTTGGTTTGTAATTGTTCTTCCAGCGCCAACTGGGCGTGCAAATCGTTGTGAAGCGACTTGTTCAGGGCCTTTTTGGTGTAAGCCAAACCCATGGTGGGCATGGCGGCGAGTTTCGAGGCGAGTTGCTTCACTTCAGACGCAAAACTTTCATCCGGAAAAGACTTGTAGATCATGCCCAGAGATTCCGCTTCTGTCGCGCTGATTTTGTCGCCCAGCATGATGAGAGCAGAAGCTTTTTGAAAACCGATGAGGCGGGGGAGGAAAAAAGTTCCGCCGCTGTCGGGTATCAATCCTATTTTGCTGAAAGCCTGGATAAACGAGGCTGATTCGGTGGCTACCACCACATCGCAACACAGCGCGATATTGGCCCCGGCTCCGGCAGCCACACCATTGACGGCAGCAATCACCGGCTTGTTTAACTGGCGGATGCGTTCGATGATGGGGTTGTAATGATCGCGCACGATGTTGGTGAGCAGGGGGCCATTGGGGTCTGTCACTTCCTTGAGGTCCTGGCCGGCACAAAATGCTTTTCCTTCTCCGGTAAGTACCACGCAGCGCACCTGTTCATCATTCTCACAGGTGTCGAGCATCGATTGGAGCAGGAGGGCAGCTTCGCGGTTGATGCTGTTGAAAACGTCCGGTCTGTTGAAGGTGATGGTGGCCACCCCGGATTCTGAAGTCATGCGGATACTTTCCATATTGAATAGACGGTTGAGCGGCTAAGTTATGAAGTCTTGCGAAAAAAGGGACATCCGACATGAACTTATCCCGAATGCCTTTTAATACAGATATCCTGACGGGGTTAGGGAATTTAGAGGTACAAAACAGAAATCTTTCGCTTCAGAAGGTGGAAGGAGAGGAGGGCTTTTCGCGTTTTATAATGATAATTCAGAAACAGGTCGGGTTTAAAGAATGAATAATTCGCATAGTCTTTAAAATACATCATGGAAATGCGGATGAAAGAAAATGTCCCTGAAATATTCAATTTTGTCATCACAGAATGGGATGAATCAGTACACACCACATAACTATTATTATTCTGGCGTATCGACCCGCGATGGCCGCTCAGCCAGTGGGCGTGGTTTGGAGACGTATGACTTTGATGCAAGGTTTTATGACCCCCAATTGGGAAGGTGGTTTGCTCCTATTCCGGCCGAGCAGTTTCATAATCCTTATCTGGCTATGGGGAGGACGAAGCGTGAAGAATCGCTCCGGTGGAGCGATTTAGCTTCGGGCCAGCCTGCAGGGGAAGAGGTGAGTTTTGTAGATCCGGATGGGGAGTTTATTTTCGCTGCTGTCGGAATTGGAATACTTGCAAATGCTCTTATTACAGGAGCAGTTATAGGCGCAGCATCATACACTGCTTCGGTCGAATTTAGTCGAATATTTGTTTAGCAATGGCCGATTAAGGCTATAATCTCCGAAATAAAAGTTATGATTAGAGCTTATGTTTACTTGGTTATTTCTTTTTTATTTTCTTTCATAGGGACATTGGCAAACTATTCTTTGGTGATTTATAATATCTACCCACAGCCTTTGGGTTTTGCAGTAGAAATGCTTTTCGTAATAATTTTGATTTGTAGCATTTTATATGCACTCTACCGAGTCAAAATAGTATCAGTAGTCAAAATAAAGATTCTACATGGTGCAATTGTATTACTTATGACTTTGTGCGCTTTGTATTTGATTATCGATTTGCACATTCCTTTTGCCATAGAAATGTATCATGGAACTCTGAGCTGTCCAACGTGTCCATAAACCAAGCCAGCTGCAGCAAATTTGCTTTAATCAGCAATTACAATGTATCCACCCGACCAACCACACCCCCCAAAACCCCTTAAAATTTTCAATTTTTAAAGGATCTATATTATTTACGGCCATGAGTTTATGTAGTTTATCTAATGGTGGCGGGGCCGGTTACCCAATTCGGGAACGTTTCCTTTATTTTGAAGTTAAGTCCTGAATTATCTTTTTGAGAATCTTATCATCAATATTTTCAAATTCTGACTTGTCAAAAATAGTCAATAGATAAATTTCCTTTTCTTCCGTAACCAAATAAGTGATTATTCTCGCACCGCCCCTCTTCCCTTTGCCTTTGCTTCTGATTGCCAGCCTTACCTTATATGCATTGTTTCCTAAAGCTATTCCCGTTTCAGGATTATTCAGTAAAATATCGCTCAGTTCAGATAGTTCACTTTTAAGTGACGGGTATTTCTTTATTAGTCTTTTTGCTTCTTTCTTAAATCTTTCAATTGGAATCACACCCGTCCAAGACGTTTAAATATTAAAAACAGCAATCCCGTTTGACGCGGGTTTCCGCTCCAAAATACAGACTTTTCTAAAATAATCCCCCCTTCCCTTAAAAGAGGACAGTTTGAGTTGAAAGGTTTTTGATCTC
>JBGTLS010000379.1:0-1867 GCA_041744015.1 Cryomorpha sp.
ATTTCCTTCACAGCCTTTCCGGGAACGGAAAAAGGATTTGCAGGCAATCTGCACCGCATCAGTCAGGCCGCTGACCTTTTCGCAATGAACGATGCCGTTTTGCGCCAGGATTTTGAAGAAATCACCAAAAAATACCGGACCACCGATCCAGGCAAAGACATTATTGTAAAAGGCAAAGACCTGTTTGTGGAAGAATCTGCCGTGCTCAATCACTGCTCGCTCAATACCGAAACCGGACCCATTTATATCGGTGAAGGTGCTGAAATCATGGAAGGATCGATGATTCGAGGACCATTTGCAATCGGCGCGCAAAGCACGGTAAAAATGGGCACCAAAATTTACGGCGCTACTTCCATAGGAGCTCAATGCAAAGTAGGCGGCGAAATCACCAACAGCATCGTACACGCATATTCCAACAAAGGCCACGACGGATTTCTGGGCAATTCGGTGATCGGCTCCTGGTGCAACCTCGGTGCGGACACCAATACATCCAATCTCAAAAACAATTACGGAAAGGTGCGCGTATGGCAGTATCCCGAAGCAGATTTTGCCGACAGCGGACGCCTTTTTCACGGCCTCGTAATGGGCGATCATTCCAAAGCGGGCATCAATACCATGTTCAATACCGGTACAGTGGTGGGTGCCTGCGCCAATATCTTTGACGCTGGCTTTCCGCCAAAATTTGTCCCTTCCTTTTCATGGGGATCAGCCAACGGATTTACCACATTCAAGCTCGAAAAAGCTTTCGAAGCAGCCGAAGCCATGATGGCGCGTAGGAATCTGAGATTTGATGAAACAGAAAAGCACATCTTCCGTTTTATTTACGAATTTGATGCACACTTACGTGAAAATCACGGCTAGCCTATTTTGGCACGGCGCTTGACTAAGTACACCGTCAGGAAAAAACGATAGTGTTCTCCTGACATTTTGACCGGAACGAACCTCCCATTATGAAGACCAAGAATATGTTCGAATCACTCGATTTATCAGATATAGTAGATACCGAAACGGAATTCATCCCGCTTATAACCAGCGAAGATGAAGAAGCAATGAACAATGAAGAAACGCCAATGGAATTGCCGATTCTTCCCATCCGAAATACTGTACTCTTTCCAGGCGTGGTGCTGCCAATTACGGTAGGCCGCGACAAAAGCATCAAACTGGTGCAGGATGCCTACAAAGGCAACAGAACAGTTGGAGTAATCAGCCAGAAAGAACAAACAATTGAAAATCCTGAATTTGACGACCTGAATTCCATCGGAACTGTGGCGCAAATTATGCGTCTGCTGAAAATGCCCGATGGAAGTACCACCGTTATTATCCAGGGGAAAAAACGATTCGAGCTGCTCGAACTCGTCAGCGACGACCCGTATATGCGGGCGAAAGTCAAAGAATTTCCGGAAATCAAACCGAGCAAAAACATCAAAAAATTTGAAGCCCTTGTCGGTTCGCTCAAAGATCTGGCGCTACAAATTATTAAGCAGTCGCCGAATATTCCGAGCGAAGCGGGCTTTGCTATAAAAAACATTGAGAGCTACAGCTTCCTGATCAATTTCATTTCGAGCAATATGAACGCCGAAGTGAAAGACAAGCAGCGCCTGTTAGAAACGGCAGATCTGCGCAAACGCGCGGAAATGGTACTGGAATACCTTACCAAAGAATTGCAATTGCTCGAGCTCAAAAACGATATCCAATCCAAGGTAAAAACAGATATCGATCAGCAGCAGCGTGAATATTTTCTGCACCAGCAGATGAAAACCATCCAGGAAGAACTGGGTGGCAATCCACAGGACGAACTTATCGTGGATCTTCAGGCCCGGGCTAAAAAGAAAAAGTGGAACGAAGTCACTTCCAAAGCTTTTAACAA
>JBGTLS010000380.1:0-3795 GCA_041744015.1 Cryomorpha sp.
TGAGCAAGCCATGTTTGACAACATTGCACTTCGGTGACTGGCTGTGCGGCTTAATGAATTATTGCGATTTCCGTGTCTCATGATTATGGGTATTGAATTACTTCGCTTCTCAGGTTAGCAATTCGTAAATTATTCTTTATCCAGTTTGTATTTGGCCACATTCATACCGAATGAAAGACCTTTTGATTCGATCAGATCTTCAAGTTCAGTAAGAGATTTCTTACCAAAATTCCGGAACTTTAAAAGATCGTTTTTATTGAAAGAAACGAGATCTCCCAAGGTGTCAATGTCAGCAGCTTTAAGACAATTCAGGGCGCGTACTGACAGATCCATATCGACCAATTTGGTCTTCAGGAGTTGACGCATATGCAATGAAGTCTCATCAAATTCTTCAGTTTCTGCTTTTTCTTCATTGTCGAGTGTGATACGCTCGTCAGAAAAAAGCATGAAATGGTGAATCAAAATTTTCGCAGCTTCCTGCAATGAATCCTTCGGCGTGATGGAACCATCAGTGGTAACGTCCATGATCAGTTTCTCATAATCCGTCTTTTGCTCTACCCGAAAGTT
This sequence comes from Cryomorpha sp., assembly GCA_041744015.1. GTDB lineage: Bacteria > Bacteroidota > Bacteroidia > Flavobacteriales_D > Cryomorphaceae > JBBQZU01. The sequence continues at coordinate 568 of JBGTLS010000380.1, forward strand.
TTCAATTACATAATTGACTTTGCGGATGGGCGTAAAGATAGAGTCGATGAAAATGGTACCAATCGGCGCATTGGAGATTTTATTCTCCTCTGAAGGACGGTATCCACGGCCTTTTCCAATATTGATTTCAATATCAAGTTTGGTGTTTTTTGCAAGGTTGCAAATCACCAGATCCGGATTTAAAACCTGAAAGGCGGACGTGTATTTGCCGATTTCTCCAGCTGTAAATTTCTCAACACCGCTCAAAGAAATATTTACTTTCTCGTTTTCAGCGCTGTCTATTTGACGTTTCAGTCTTACCTGTTTAAGGTTCAACACGATTTCAGTAACGTCTTCAACTACACCGGTGATGGCCGAAAATTCGTGGTCAACACCTTCTATTTTTACGGAAGTGATAGCAAAACCTTCCAATGATGACAGGAGGATACGACGAAGCGCATTTCCAATCGTGATACCGTAACCGGGCTCCAGGGGACGAAATTCAAATTTTCCCTGGTGGTTGTTCGAGTCGATCATTACGACTTTGTCCGGCTTTTGAAATTCTAATATGGCCATGGAGATTTCCTTAATGGGTTTAATTATTTTGAGTAAAGCTCGACGATAAGTTGTTCCTTGATATTCTCAGGGATCTGATCGCGTGTTGGGTGTTGGATATAAGTTCCTGACATGCTGTTTCTGTCAAAGTCAATCCATTCTGACTTTTTAGATGACCCTGATGCCAAAGCATTGGTGATTGTTTCCAACGATTTTGAACGTTCGCGTACGGCAACTTTTTCGCCGGGACGCAATGAATAAGATGGGATATTTACCACTTCACCATTTACGGTGATGTGACGGTGCCCTACCAGCTGACGTGCAGCACTACGTGTAGGTGCAAGACCCATCCGGTAAACAACGTTATCCAGACGCGCTTCACAAAATTGCAATAGCAGTTCCCCTGTAATACCAATTTTGCGCGAAGCTTTGTCAAACATTTTTTCAAACTGACGCTCCAGGATACCGTAAGTATATTTCGCTTTTTGCTTTTCAGCAAGCTGCACGGCATATTCAGACTGCTTGCCCCGACGTTTGTTCGGACCGTGCATTCCCGGACCGTAATTTTTTCGCTCAAGAGCTTTGTCCGGACCGAAAATCGGTTCTCTGAAACGTCGTGCTATTTTTGACTTGGGGCCTGTATATCGTGCCATATGCTAATTGTGATTTGGTCCGTACGGACTGGTATTGTTAAACTCTTCTTCTCTTGGGTGGGCGACAGCCATTGTGTGGCATCGGCGTTACATCGACAATCTCTGTAACTTCAATTCCCGAATTGTGTAGTGACCGTATGGCCGACTCACGTCCGGAACCTGGTCCTTTCACATAAACTTTCACCTTGCGTAAACCTGCTTCGTGAGCAACTTTAGCACAATCTTCAGCAGCTACCTGAGCGGCATACGGTGTATTTTTCTTAGATCCGCGAAATCCCTGTTTACCAGCCGAAGACCAGCTAATAACCTGTCCGCTTGCGTTGGTAAGTGAGATGATGATGTTGTTGAAAGAAGCCTGAATATGCGCTTCTCCGGCAGCATCCACCTTTACATTCCGTTTTTTCTTTGTATTCGATTTGGCCATGATTACAATTTTATTCTAATCGATTATCGATTATTTAGTAGCCTTTTTCTTGTTGGCAACAGTTTTACGTTTTCCTTTTCGGGTGCGCGAATTGTTCTTGGTTCGCTGACCACGCAATGGCAGGCCGGTACGATGACGCACACCTCTGTAACATCCAATGTCCATGAGACGTTTGATGTTTGTTTGGATTTCGCTTCTGAGCGCACCTTCCACTTTGAAAGATTCGTTCAATGTAGTACGGATCTGGGAGAGTTCATCATCATTCCAGTCCTGAACTTTGGTATCCTCACTTACGTTGGCTTTCGCCAAAATCTCAGAGGCACGGGTGCTACCTATTCCGAAGATATAAGTCAACCCGATGACGCCACGTTTATTTTTTGGTAAATCTATACCTGCTATCCTAGCCATAATAAATGCTTTTTATCCTTGACGTTGCTTGAACTTGGGGTTCTTTTTGTTAATTACATACAACCGCCCTTTGCGTCGTACGATTTTGCATTCTGCTGAACGCTTTTTTATGCTTGCCTTCGTTTTCATCGTTCCCGATTATTTGTATCTGAATGTGATTCTTCCTTTTGTCAGATCGTATGGTGACATTTCGATTTTCACTTTATCTCCTGGCAGAATTTTGATGTAGTGCATTCTCATTTTTCCAGAGATATGCGCCGTAATCACGTGTCCATTTTCAAGTTCCACCTTGAACATGGCATTTGATAATGCTTCTACAATTACGCCATCTTGTTCAATCGAGGCCTGTTTCGCCATATAATCTTTTACTCTTTGTCTTATCCAGCCATTCCAAAAGTCGATGCCCGACCAGCAATTCTGCCGGTTTTCATCAACCCATCGTAATGACGCATTAATAAATAACTCTCAATCTGTTGAAGCGTATCTAATATTACACCCACCATAATAAGGAGGGAAGTACCTCCAAAATAGATTGAGAAAGCTTGTTTCACTCCCGCCTGCATGGCAAATACGGGAAGGATGGCAATAAATCCAAGGAATATAGCTCCGGGTAAAGTAATACGCGAAAGCACATTGTCGAGGAAGTCTGCCGTAGATTTTCCTGGCTTAACACCGGGAACGAAGCCGCCGTTGCGCTTCAAATCATCTGCCATCTGATTGGGATTCACCGTGATAGCAGTGTAAAAATATGTAAAGGCAATAACCATGATAAAGAAAATCAGGTTGTACCAAAAGCCGGCAAAGTTAGCCAATTCTACGATAAAACCAGACTCTGAACCAGAATATTGTGCAATATAAAGTGGGACAAACATAATGGCCTGAGCAAAAATGATCGGCATTACCCCGGCGCTATTGACTTTCAGCGGAATATATTGCCTTGCACCACCCGAAGATTGGGCGCGGTTTCCTACCTGCTGTTTGGCAAACTGCAACGGAACTCTTCGCACAGCCTGTACGAGGGCAACCGTTGCGGCGATGACTACAAGGAGTGCCACCAGTTCGATCAAAAGCATTACAAGTCCGTTTCCTTCAGGACCGGTGGCTGCCAATACTTCCTGAAAGAAAGCTCCAGGCAAACCGGCGATGATACCGATCATGATCAGCAAAGAGATTCCGTTTCCAATACCCCTGTCGGTGATTCGCTCACCC
>JBGTLS010000381.1:0-2429 GCA_041744015.1 Cryomorpha sp.
AAACAGAATTTTCCTGACCGTATTTAGCCATGTTTTTATTCAGCCTGTCAATGGTCTTTTTATTCTCCTGAAGTAAATTGTTGATGGCCTGAATATCGCGGGTAATTTCATCCCGTGAATCCACACCCGTCTTCAGATCCCCAGAGCTCATTTGAATGGATTTTTCTCTTTCGCTGATCATCCCCAAATTTTGCTGAATAGAGGTGAAGCTTTCTTCAAACAAGTTGAGTGTGGAGTCTTTTCGGTTCAGTTCCTGAGAGAGTGCCTGGTTTTCTTCCGACAAGCGCTGCAATTCGGCTGTTTGTTCTTCGTTTTCACATGATACCGCAATAAAAGCAGTGAGGGCAATAAGCAGGAAACGTTTCATATAACCAGTAATTTTATTTGAATTAGATATCAAAAGTAAGCTTTCCAAAGAACTCTATGAAACTATTTGCAAATGATAAATTAATGAAAATGAGTTGTTTGTGTGAATGCTGAAGTCAGCTGCCTATAATTTTATTCGTATTCGGACTTATGGTTAGAATGTTTACTTTTCCGCATCCATATTATTACCTATGTGTAAATACCTTTCTCCGTGTTTTGCTTATGCGATGTTTTCGGCGCTCATGCTCTCTACCCTGGCGGGGTTCTCTCAGGTGGTAGCATTTACGGAAGTATATATCATTCCCGTTTCCGGAAATGAAATAAAATCCGGAACACTGCTCATCGAAAACGACAAAATTCTCGCCATTGGTCCATCCGATCAGGTGGAAATACCAGATGGCACTCGTGTGGTAGCCCTTCCGGGAAAAGTGATCATGCCCGGTTTGGTTGATTCGCATTCGCATATAGGAAACGGAGATGGCGGTGACAAATCAGCGGCAATTCACCCGGGTGTTCGCATATATGACGCCATTGATGTACACTCCGATACGTTTAAAAAAGCGCGGGCAGGGGGAATTACCACCGTCAATATCATGCCCGGTTCGGGTCATTTGATGAGCGGACAAACGATTTACCTCAAACTTCGTGAAGCTGTCATGATAGACGACATGCTACTCAACAAAGATCCCGACGGGATTCTTGGTGGAATGAAAATGGCAAATGGTACCAATGCTCTTCGGCCGCCCCCCTTTCCCGGCACACGGGGCAAGTCGGCAGCGATGGTCCGAGCCATGTTTGTGAAAGCACAGGCCTACCAGCAAAAAATGGCCAGCGCCGGTGACGATTCGGACAAAAAACCATCCCGCGATCTGGAAATGGAGGCGCTCGTGGAAGTATTGGAAGGCAAGCGGGTGGTGCATAACCATACCCACCGTCACGATGATATCATTACCTCTATGAGACTGGCTGAAGAATTTGGCTATAAGCTCGTGCTCCACCACATCAGTGAAGGTTGGAAAGTGGCTGAGGAGATTGCCGCAGCAAAAATTCCCTGTTCCATCATTGTGCTCGATTCGCCTGGCGGCAAAATGGAGGCTGCTGAATTGCGATTCGATACCGGAGCGATTCTGGAAAGGGCAGGAGTGGATGTAGGATATCACAGCGACGATCAAATCACAGATTCCAGATTGTTTCTTCGATCTGCTGCCTTTGGGGTGCGCGGTGGCATGAGCAGAGCGAAAGCCCTCGAAGCAGTGACCCTGGCCAATGCCCGCATGTTGGATACTGCTGATAAAGTGGGTTCTCTGGAGAAGGGAAAAGATGCCGATTTCATTGTGCTGTCCGGCGACCCATTGAGTGTGTATACCCTTGTGGAGCAAACCTGGATTGAAGGCAAAAAAGTATTCGACAGATCAAATCCCGAAGATTTGAAATTTGCAACCGGAGGACTGGATGTTTTCCGGGGCGAATATTATAACCACCACGAAGATTTTAATCTGTATAAAGCCCAATGAGATACTTATCTATACTCCTCACCCTGATTTTCGGTTTACAAGCAAATAGTTCGGAGGGTCAGAATCATGCCTTCAAAGCCGGCACGCTGTATACCATGGAAGGCGAACCTGTTGAAGACGGCCTTGTTTTGGTCAGTGAAGGAAAAATCACCGCCGTGGGAACTCAGGCTTCCATGACTATTCCGGAAGGTTACACAATCCATGAGGCAGCAATTGTAACACCTGGCTTTATTGACGCCCACAGTGTGGTGGGTCTGGCCGGGATTTACAACCAGAAACACGATCAGGATCAATTGGAAACGTCCAATCCCATCCAGCCGGAACTAAGGGCCATCGATGCCTACAACGCCAGAGAGGAGCTTGTTTCATATCTGAAAGCTTTCGGAATTACCACGGTAAATACCGGTCACGGACCGGGGGCCCTCATCAGCGGGCAGACCATGGTGGTAAAAACTTCGGGTGAAACCGTAGATGAAGCGCTCGTAAATCCTTTCGCGATGGTGGCCATGACCATCGGCAGCAGTGTGTCAGGCAATTTTGAAAAACCCG
>JBGTLS010000382.1:0-5579 GCA_041744015.1 Cryomorpha sp.
TTCGCCAATTCCGTCTGATATGGTTTGGGTCACATATCCCGTCACGGCCGCGGTGATAAAATAATTGCTTTGACGAACCCGATAATTTGACAATTCATTTTCGAGTTTAGACACCTGTGCCTCGGTATCAAAATAGGTTGAAAGGGCAGAGTTTTTTTCCGAACGGGCTTTGCTCAACCGCTCAGAAAAATCATTTTGAACGGATTCGAGTTCAATACGTGAAATTTCAAGCTGGTTTCTGGCCGATAGCAAATGATTTTCAGCACCCACCATCCTCGCCTTCATTTCCTGAGCTTCCAACCGTCGCGTTTCCAAATCGGTAAGGGATTTCAGACCCTGGTCGTACAATTCTTCCATCCGAAGCACACGTTGCTCTGCAATCTGATATTCGAGTTGTGCTGCCTGGTAATCAAGGCTGTCTGAAATAACCCGCAATTCGCTTTGCCTCAAGGTGTTTTGCGCCTGTTCCAATCGGTTTGCCAATGATTTGTTGAGCGCGAGAATCTGTTGACCGAGGGCTTCACTCTTTTCCATGTAATTGGTTGCCGCGCTGCTTTTGGACGATATCTGTTCTGAAGTACGATCGAGGAGCTGAGGGTCGAAATATGAATCTCTGACCTCTGAAATCTGGAGAATTGTGTCACCCTTATTCACAAACTGTCCCTCCCGGACAAACCATTTTTCGATCCTTCCCGGAATAATATTTTGCACAGTTTGCGGCCGCTGAGAAGGATAAAGTGTGGTGAGTTTTCCCGGTGCCCGGACATTTTGCGTCCACGGAAGAAACAGAAATCCACACATTACCAATAGAATAATACCAAAAATACGTGTTCTGTTTAATGCTTTGGTCGTATCCTTTACAGACTGCAAACTCTTGTATTTCTCGTGAAAAATCGCTTTGTCAACGCTGTTATCTGATATATCGAGCATACTCCGATTTTTTAAACGTTTCAAAATCGCCCAAAAATTGAACCTTTCCTTTTTCAAGGCAACAAATCTTGTCAAAGGACTTTATCAAATCTTCATCATGGCTCACGACAAGCACTGTCCACGGCCTTTCGACCAGGTACCTGACAAATCTTTCTTTTTCCGGAAGGGTAAGATAAGCAGATTCCAATTCCAGCAATAACAGTTTGGGGTTGGAAACAACACTGCGCGCAAGAATAATTTTCCGCAACAGCGCTTTGGGCATACCCAAGCCTTCTGACTGAAGATCGGTCTCCAGACCACTTTCCAGACGATTGACAATTTTCGTGGCACTTACTGCCTCCAACGCTTCATAGATTGCCTCGTCATCGATCTCTTCTTTTCCAATTGTGATGTTTTCGCGTACAGTTCCCTTAAAAATATTCTCCTGCCACAAGCTGTCTCCAATCTGGGCGCGGAGCATGTCGAGCCGGAGCGCAGAAAGTGGTATATCGTTGATTGCGATACGACCTGCAAAATTATCATAAACTCCTGTTAACAACTGCATCAAAGTACTCTTACCGGATCCTGAGGGGCCCAGAACTACAACCTTTTCGCCGGCAGCTATTTCCAGATTAACGCCATCGACTGTAGGTAGATCAGAATCAGGATATGTATACTTCACATTTTCAAAAGATATGTCAAAGCCCAATTTATCACCATTCACAAGTGAAGACCTGTTTTCGCTTTCTACTGGCAAGTCGGTAACGTATCCAATCTTTTCCAATGAAGTGAGCACATCATAAACATTCTCCAGTCCAACAATGAGCTTTTCGATGGAATTCATTATGGTGATGATAATAATTTCTGCAGCGACAAACTGACCCAGACTGATTTGATTGTCGATGAGCAGAAAACTTCCTGTAATAAGCAGAGCTCCGATGGTGAGTACTTTGAAAGCGATCATCACTTTGTACTGCATAATGAGAATGGAAAAGTGTTTTCTCCTGAATTTGAGGTATTGGAGAATTAGCTTATCCACACGCATCAGCGGAAGCTCGGTAAGACCGGCCAATTTAAATGTACCGATAGAGCGTGCCAACTCTTCTAACCAATGTGCAATTTTGTATTTTTCTGTGGATTCCTGCAGAGAACTTTTAATTCCGGAAGGACCAGTATATCTGAGAACCAAATAAATGATCAAAACCACCACGACAGAGAAAACAAGAAAAAATGGGTGGTAAACAGAAATTAAAATGAGGCCAAAGAAAATTTGCAATGCCGCTATGGGATAATCTATCAGCAGTTTGGCAACGCCTTTTTGCAATGTCACTGTATCAAAAAACTGGTTGACCAATTCAGGGGCATAACGCTCTTTAAATGCCCCCATCCGCAGCCGGGGTATCCTTACGGCAAATTCAAAAGACGATGTGGCAAAAATGCGTTGCTGCAGTTTTTCTGCGTATGTGACCTGCATGATCTGAAAAATTCCAGCAAGGGCAACACCGACAATAACAATAACGATGAGGATAATCCAGGAAGATGTGACCCTTCCACCGAGTATATAATTAACGATAGCTTGAATCCCCAAAGGCAGTGTGAGTGCTATGATTCCATTAAGCACGGCGTAGAAAAAAATGAGCTTTACGGTGCGGCGTTCCTTTTTCAGCAGTCGCCTTAAACGTTGGGCAGGTCGGAAATAATTAAATTTTACTTCTTCCATCTTTCTAAGCTACTGAAAATTATCTCTTTATAAAACATAAAACTGGCATCTTCACTCTTGTGCAAATCCGTGAGGGAAGACAAATGTGCTTTAAAAAACAGCTGATTCAAATAAGATTCAATAAACAGTGATGTCAAACTTCGCGCGTAGGGATAATCCGGAGCGAGATCTTCAATCATAGCACTTACACGGCTGCAAAGATTCTTAAATTGTTCAAATAATCCGTCCCTGTTTTCATCATCCACTTCTTTGTTCAGATAAGCCTTGGATGATTCTGAAATAACGACTTCCTGTAAATGCTGCAGATCGAAAGGTGCGTTTTGCAGGGGAGGCAATTTGCCCGTAAGAATTCTCACGGCAGTTTCAAGTTTTATTTCGGGCTGCACCACATTGGCGGTCCCGAATGCGAGATTGTACTCCAGCCAACCCCAATACCACGATACATAATACAGGAGCAAGCGGTGTTTGTTTTCGAAATACCGGTAAATGGCGCTTTCGGTGGTTCCTATGCTCACAGCGAGTTTTCTGAAGGTGAAACCCTCCATGCCCAATTCGAGAATCATGGGCAGGGCCTTTTCGAGGATCTGCTTTCCCAGATCGGATGAGCAGGGATCCTTGAGGAAGACCTTGTCGCTCACATCGATCCTTACGTGTGTCAATCTATCTGGCATGATTTCGCTTCATTTTGCGATGATTACTCGCATAATTGGTGCAAAGCTATAAAAACAGGAAGTATGGGCATTTGTTTTGATCGATTGTTTAGATTTTTTTGCTTTTGCCTACTCCGCACGGGCAGTGTACCTTTGCTTATGGCCGAACAGGAAGTGTCCCTGAAAGTGGATGGAATGACGTGCAGCAATTGCGCCCAGGGGATCAGCAAATCACTTAAAAAAGCGGGTTATGCCGATGCGCACGCCAATTTTGTGGATGGGGAAGTGAGCTTTTCCATGCCCGAAGGCCGCAGCGCGCAGGAGGCGATTGATCAAATTGAATCGCTCGGATATACGGTGAAAACGGGTGATAATACCCGTCCGAAAGGCTTGGCCAGGATTGAGAAAAAATTCCTGTTTGCCCTGGTTTTTACGGTGCCTTTGTTCACCCATATGTTCGTGCCGCACGATTGGCTGATCAATGATCCATTGGTGCAAATTGGAATGTGTCTTCCTGTTTATATACTGGGTTTTCTTCATTTCGGCAGATCTGCCTGGGGATCGATCAAAGCACGGTATGCCAATATGGACGTGCTGATCTTTATGGGTACCTCGGCGGCCTTTTTTTACAGTCTGGCGGGTACGATTATGTTTTGGGGTGAACCCGAAATGCACAACTATATGTTTTTCGAGACGACTGCCACCATCATCACCCTGGTTTTGCTCGGTAATGTGATGGAACACCGCAGCATTCAGCAGACGGCTGTAAGTCTGGGTGAGCTCACTAAAATGCAGACGACCACCGCCCGCATTGTGATGCGGCTGAATGGAAAAGAAAAACTTTTCGAGACCGACCCTAAAAACATCAAAAAAGGGGATGAACTACAGGTCAATGAAGGAGATCATATCCCTACGGATGGAAAGATTCTCACAGGATCGGGACTTGTGGACGAATCGGCCATCACCGGTGAAAGTGCCCATGTGCGCAAGGAAGCGGGTAGTATTGTTTTTTCGGGAACCACTCTGGTTTCGGGGAATGTCCGCATGGACGCCGATCGGGAAGCTAAAGACTCCACCCTGCAGAAAATCATCGATCTGGTGAAAAAAGCGCGGAAGGATCAGCCGCAAATACAGAAACTGGGCGATAAGGTGAGCAGCATTTTTGTTCCTGTGGTACTGGTCATCTCCCTGCTGACCCTGGTGATTGCGTATTTCGTTTTTCAGACATCTTTCACCCAGGCACTGATGAATGCCGTTGCTGTCTTGGTGATTTCCTGTCCCTGCGCGATGGGTCTCGCCACGCCCACCGCCATCGTGGCTGGTGTGGGCCGTGCGGCAAAAAACGGAATCCTGATCAAGGGAGGCAGCACCCTGGAGCTCTTTGCGCAGGGTGGCACCATCATTTTTGATAAAACAGGCACCCTTACCAGTGGAAACTTCAGCGTGGAATGGGTAAACAATGAAATTGGGAATCGGGCTGCCGCACTTATCAAAAGTCTGGAAATCCATTCTTCCCATCCCATTGCTCAATCCTTTCTGAAACAATGGCCGAAATTAACCCCGGAAATCCTGGATGATATACGGGAAGAGAAAGGCGCAGGCATACACGGCAAAACACGGGATGGTGAAAAGGTCTTTTTTGGACAAAACCGACAAAAGGTTTCCGCCGATCTCGTATTAACCATCAGTGACAAAGTTGTCGCCGCCCTCAACATCAGGGACGAAATCAAACCCGGGGCGAAAGCCATGGTCGATTTGTTTAAAAAAGAGGGCTTCACGCCTATCATGCTTTCGGGCGATAAGCGGGAAAAGGTTTTGGCTACAGCCAAAGAAATTGGAATCGAAACCGTTAATTATGAAATGAGTCCGGAAGCGAAACTGGATTACATTGAACGGTTGGCCGACAAGGGCAACGTCATCATGGTGGGCGATGGAATCAACGACGGACCCGCGCTCTCCCGTGCGCAGGTGGGCATATCACCCGGAGGGGCTTCCGCCCTGGCCCTCGACAGCGCCCGCATCGTAATCATGAACTCCAATGAAATGGAAAGCCTGGCCTATGCCTTCCTGATATCCAAACACACGTACCGCACCATCAAACAAAACCTTTTCTGGGCTTTCTTCTACAACGTGATGGCCATTCCCCTGGCGGCCTTTGGATTTCTGAATCCCATGATTGCGGCGCTGGCGATGGCTTTTTCGGATGTGGTGGTGATTGGGAATTCGCTGCGGTTGAAGATGAAAAAATTGAGGTAGAATTAGCGTGGGTAGGGAGTTAATTTAAACGCACTTATGCTTAA
>JBGTLS010000383.1:0-10619 GCA_041744015.1 Cryomorpha sp.
TGAATGCGGCATTCATTCTTTTCATCAGGTCGTTAAACCGCTGTCCGAGCAAGGCCACTTCGTCTTTTGAAGAACGAATGACAATTGGTTCGGGTGCCCGGTCGAAGTCAAACTCGTTTATCTGACGGGCGAGGTCAGCTATGGGTTTTGATATTTTTCTGGAAAGATAATTGGCCATCACCACCACCACAACGGAAATGATAAAGAATGAAATCCATAACACAAACCTCAAATAATTGAGCTTGTGATTTCCCGATACATCATAAGCTTTGCTGATCCCATAATAGCTGGCATTGTCATATTCAAAATACAAACCGAACAGATCATATCGGTCTTCCTTTCCGGAAAAAGGATTTTCACCCTCACTTAACTTGTGTAAAATGATATTGGATGCAGAAGTGGGTGTATCGTCAATACTCGCATAAATAAGATTTTTCTTAGCATCAAATATTAAAAGTTTTTCATCGTATAATGCATTGATATTTACCTGATCCATTGCCTGAAGCAATTCTTCATCAATCGTTTTGATCTCTGAAAGGATTCGAATTGTAGAGCTGATTTTATCCCGTTGGAGATTGTGAAAATCACTCATTCGGTATTGGTAAAACAGGGTATAGATTACAATAAGCGCCAATCCAACCACCACGATGGTAACGACAGAGAAGTAAAGCAGTATTTTTTTGCGAATGCTCACGCGTTGTCCAGATAATAGCCGAAACCAATTTTGGTTTTGATGGACGATTTGCCGAAAGGCTTATCTACTTTTTTGCGCAGGAAGTTGATGTATACCTCGATTGTATTGGTGTTGGCGTCGATCGTTCGACCCCAGATTTCGGTGATCAGATCCTGTTTAAGCACCAATTCACCTTTCGCGGAAACGAGTTTCAGGAGAATCTGGTATTCACGCGGTGTGAGGACTATTTCTGAACCTTCACGTTCTACTTTCTTTCTGACCTGATCAATCTTAATACCATGTGACAAGATGGTTGGAAGTGCATTTTCATGTTCATATCTGGCATCCATCCGTTTGACAAGAGAATTAATTCTGAGTAACAATTCCTTCATGTAGAACGGTTTGGTCAAATAATCGTCGGCTCCACTGTCAAAACCCTGCACCTTATCATCCAACTCATTAAATGCGGTAAGCATGAGCACGGGAGTTGATCTGTTGTGGGTTCGAAATTCGCGGCAGATATCGTACCCATTCTTGTGGGGTAAATTGATGTCCAGAATAATGCAGTCGAAATTCTCCTTTCTCATCAATTTTGACGCTATCAGACCATCGAATACCGTTTGAACTTCCATTTCCACACCCTGAAGCGCTGTTTTAATATTTTCATTAAGTACTGGATCATCTTCCACGATTAGAATCTTCTTCAATTGCCGCTGCGGTTTAAGTAAAGCTCAAATTTAAGATAAATGCGCGGAGCACCGATTTCAGAACTTAACAGGCGAAAAACAAATGTGTTGGTAGAGCCGAACTCTGATCAAATTCAAACGTATACGACTTGTTCGGATAACTAATTATCATCCAATGTTAAGTTTTTCGTCTAATGTTACCAAAACGTTAAGGAATCCTTACCTTTGGGTTATCAACAACGGGGATTTTAAAGAATTTGATCATGAAAACAATACTCATTTTATTTACAGGTTTATTTTTAACCTCAGGAATCGCAGTCGGGCAGGACGTTTTGCTCATTATGGGACCGGATCTTCAGTCGGAGGATGTCGCATACAATGCGATCAAGGTTGATTCCAATTCAGAGATTGGAAATATTTCAGGTCAACACATTTCACATTACGCCAATGGATTTGTGGAGTCAAAAGGAACCTTTTATAAAGGACAGAAGAATGGCCTATGGATGAGCTGGTCGGAAGATGGTGCACCACTTAATCAGGCGTACTATACCCATGGACAGAAAGACGGCACCTGGAAAGTGTGGGATGAAAAAGGCACCCTAAGGTATTTGATGTATTATAAAAATGGTGAGCGCACAAAAACCTGGCAGGTTTTTGATGAAAGCGGGCAACTCGTCGAAGAAAAGCAATACTAAAATGAAAGCGGCACTGCCGCTTTTTTTATTCTTCAAAATTAGTTTCCGTAGCAGGTAATGAAAGAGCCCGGCCAACATGTAATTTACATTTGCTTAACCTCGATCAACAAAAAATTAATAAGTTCATAACCTTGTTTTAATTGGCTTTCGGCTTGATAAATATTGAGTCAAAGATTTAGAATACAATAAGATAAATCAATTTATTACCCTGTCATTTCCGACAAACAAACAGTAATATTGTATTAACGTTTGCTTAATCTCTACGGGGTTTCTTTGCGCCAAAATATGGCCATAGTGAAATTCGGAGTTCTAATATCAATTTACTTTTTCGCATCGATCCTTCTCTTTGGGCAGGGAAATGTACCCACCGGAACAATTCAGGGAGAGGTTCAGGAGGGCAGCACGAAGGATCTTATACCCGGGGTAAATGTATACATTGAAGGCACTACTATTGGATCATCGACCGATATTAATGGGTTTTATGAGATTAAAAAAGCCCCTGTAGGAAAACACAAATTAGTTTGCTCCTTTCTGGGTTTTGAAAATCAAATACTTGACGTCGTGGTTATCGAAGGTCAAACAGCCAGGATTAATTTTACCCTGGTAGAATCATCTCAAAGTCTTAACGAAGTAGTGATAACTTCACAAAGAGCCACGGCTACTGAGAATGCAGTGGTTATGGAAATGAAGGATGCCAGACAATTGGTTTCCGGAATATCCCGTCAGCAAATTTCTAAATCGCAGGATAGCGACGCCGCAAGGGTAATGCAGCGCGTGCCTGGCGTTACCATCGTCGGAAATCGATTTGTCATGATTCGCGGTGTGAGTGAGCGCTACAATCAGATCATGATCAATGATGTGATCGCCCCCAGTACGGAAGTTGACAAACGGACATTTTCTTTTGATTTAATTCAAAGTGGATCATTGGACAGGATGATTATCCACAAAACCGGAGCACCCGAATATCCAGGAGATTTTGCCGGTGGAGTAATCAAAATATACACCATTAACCAGGTTGAAGAGGATTTCACCAATGTGGGAATTGGTTTTGGAATCCGTGCCGGAACCACTTTCAGAGATTTTGCTTCCAGTGAGAAATCGGGAACTGATTTCCTGGGTTTTGACAACGGTTTCAGGACCTTGCCATCGAGTTTTCCCAGTTCCAATGCCTTAAAAAATTCACCCAGAAATTCCGTGCTCAGACAGGACGCAGCGAGAAGTTTGCCCAACAATTTTGGCACCACCAATTCCATGGCACTCCCGGATTTTTCAATGGGTATTACACTCGGAAGAAATTTACTCACAAAAGGAAACAAACGAATCGTCACCACCAACTCACTTTCCTGGAATCGCACCTACCAGCGGTACAATCGTGAGTTTAACCGCTATGACGAATGGACGGATCAATCAATTCCCATTTTCGTGCGCTTTGCCTACGATGATGAGAATTTTGAAGAAGAGACAACGATCAGCGCCATGTCAAACTGGATGTTCGAATTTAATTCACGCAACAGGATCAAGTTCAGCAATCTGTTCAATCAGATAGGCGCGAATACGACCAGTTTTCGAACGGGTACAGATTTCGTCCAAAACATTGGAGATCGCGCGAACTACCTTCTCGGATACCGCAGCCGGAGCATCTATTCAGGGCAGCTGGAAGGAAACCATGATCTCTCTCCGAAAAGCGAATTCAGATGGATTTTTGGCGGAAGCTACCTGGGAGAATCTGAGCCGGACCTGAGACGTTTCCGAACATTTCGTCCTACAGCAGAAGAAGGGACGGAAGCAACCGACTATGTTATGATTCTGCCTCCTTCGTCAAATCTTTTTGAAACAGGTCGATACTTTGGCAATTTGGGTGAATACAGTGTGAACAACGGCCTGGATTTTACCCAAAAAATAAACGAGAAAGCGGGTGGAATTTTTGAAGTAAAGGGAGGGACCTATTTCGATTACCGCAGCCGTCAGTTCGATTCGCGGTATTTTTCATACCTCCTTCCCGGAAATGTCGATCCTGTTCGGGCTGAAGAATTGCGAAGACTTCCAATTGAAGAGATTTTTGCAGATGAAAATATCCTCACCACGAATGGTTTCGTGCTTGAAGAGGGTACGCGACCAGTCGATTCGTATTCGTCATCAAATACGCTAATGGCAGGATATCTGTCCACCTCATTTCCCCTCGGCAGTTTCTATGTTTCAGGTGGTGTGCGGGCTGAATACAATATTCAGCGTATGGAAGCCGAAAATGATTTCGAAACTATTACGGTCGACAACCCGGTTTTATCCATTCTTCCCTCGTTAAATGTCACTTATACTTTAAGTGAGAAAATGCTTGTTAGAGGGGGATACAGCCGGACAGTAAACCGACCGGAATTCAGAGAACTCGCTCCATTCCTATTTTACGACTACCAATTGGAAGCGGGCATCACCGGAAATCCAAATCTTACCTCGGCAACCATTGACAATCTGGATTTGCGATATGAGTTGTATCCGCGATTGGGCGAAGTGATCAGTATTGGTGGATTTTATAAAAGCTTTCTAAATCCGATTGAAAACATCTTACAAATTACCACGGAACAGCCGCAATTCACTTTTGCGAATGCCGACAAAGCAGAAAATTTTGGAGTTGAATTTGAATTCAGAAAATCACTGAAAAATGTCGTTTCAAGTCGCTTTTTTGAAAAGTTTAGTTTCAATTTCAATGCTTCGTACATCTGGTCTCAGGTGGATCTCGGAGAGCGGGCGATCAATCAGGAGCGCGTGCGTGCCTTGCAAGGACAGTCTCCATACATCGTCAATACGGGTGTTTTTTACAACGACAACGCGCGAAAATTAAGCGTAAATCTTTATTACAACATTTTTGGCGACCGGATTTTCTCAGTGGGAGATATTGTTTTCCCAACCATTTATGAACTTTCACGACACAGTGTAGACCTCACAATCACAAAGGATATCGGTTCGCGGGTTACCCTGAAAGCCGGTGTCCGCGATTTACTCAATGCAAAATATCGATTTTATCAGGATTCAAACAGGAATGGCAAAATTGATTCGGACGACGACCTGATCATCGGTTTGCAAAGGGGTCAATTGATAAATATTTCAGCCAGTTTCAGACTACATAAATCAGAGTAATAACCTTTCATAAATTCTTAACACCAACAAATAATTTCAAAATTCAAAACAATGAAAAATTCAGGCAAATTCTTTTTTTACCTCGCAATGTCGGGAATGATAGGCTTCACCGCCTGCTCGAATGACGATGATTCGGACGATGATGGACCGGGTACAACACAGACCATCGAATTAACGGGTGACATTACCACCAGAACGCTAAGTCCTGGCAATGAGTATCTTATTAAAGGACAGGCTTTCGTTCGAAACGGACAAGTTCTTACAATTGACCCTGGAACAGTAGTTAAAGGTGATAAAGCAACACGTGGAACGCTGATCATAGACAAAGGTGGTCGCATTGACGCAGTAGGTACTGCAAGTAATCCAATCGTCATGACTTCTTCACAGCCTGCTGGAATCAGAGACCGCGGTGACTGGGGTGGTTTGGTGATTCTGGGAAGAGCCAATACAAATCAGAATGAGCCTGCCATAGAAGGGATCAGCCCACCTGTAGTATTTGGAACATTCCAAAGTTCAGCCGATGACAACGAGAGCAGTGGAACATTGCGATACGTGCGTGTGGAATTTGCAGGTATTGAGCTTACGCCAAATAACGAAACAAACTCTATCACCATGGGTGGTGTAGGTCGTGGAACCGAAATGGAGTACAACATGGTTTCTTTTGGTGGAGATGATGGTTTTGAGTGGTTTGGTGGAACTGTAAACGGTCGCTACCTGATTTCGCACGCTATGTGGGATGATGATTTTGATGTTGACTATGGCTGGTCTGGAAATGTTCAGTACGGGATCGCAATCCGTTATACGTCCTTCGCTGACCAATCAGGTTCAAATGGTTTCGAAACTGACAACGGTCCAAACGACAATGATGTAACGCCATATACGCAAGGGGTATTTTCTAACATTACGGTATTGGGTCCGATTAAAGAGGGTTCTTCTGTAAGTAACGGTAACTTCCAACATAGCATTGACCTGCGTCGTCGTACAGCGCTGCGTATTGCAAATTCAGTTTTTGCCGGTTTCCCTAGAGGAATTCGTATGAATCAGCCTTCGGTTGTTCAGCAATACCAAACCGGTCCTGGTGTTTTAACCAACAACATTTTGGTTGGAACAGCAAATGCCACTACATACCAGGCAGGTTCAGGTGTGGATGTAGCAACCGTTCAATCAATTTGGGAAGCCAATAACGTAACTATTGAAGGTCCTGCTACTGATGCAACACACCAGATGGTGGGTATCAATCCAGATCTTTTCTTTGGTACACGCGTTACCAATGAGTATCCGTCGAGCCCGAACTTTGCCGTTACATCTGGTATGATGTCTTCGGGTGCGAGCTTCGACAATGCAATCTTTAACGAAACTGATCGTGCAGGATTCTTTGATGAAGTAGAATTTCGAGGTGCTTTTGGTGCTAACAACTGGGCTGCAGGCTGGGCTGAGTTTGACCCAATTGATGCTGTTTATTAATTCTTTTCTTTTCCAAAAGGGGGCTTGTCTGAATTTCAGACAAGTCCCCTTTTTTTTATAAACTTTCCAATTCTACCAGATGAAATTTTTACTGAAGTTTACGCTCTTTCTAATTGTGGTATTGACCGTTTTTTCCTGCGCTGATCATGAACCAAAAACGTTTGAGAACACTTTGACAGAAGAGCAAACAGCTGTTTTCCTGTACCAAATCAGCCGGTATATTGTTGATCTGCCCAAAAGGGGTGACCACAACAATAAATTTGATGCCTCTTTCGATGAACACTACCGAAAGGGTGTGGACAAATACAATTTGGAATACTATCATACGGATGAATCTGGTCATGTCTATTTTATGTTAACCCGCATCGCTCCGAGTGTGCAGGAAAAATATGTAGCCCTTGGCGGAAAATTTCAACCCTCCGAAGCTGATACCCTGAATAACTATGAAGAGGTATTCAGAACGTGGAAAATGACCCGTGAGGAAATGGAACCGAAAGTGGCCATGTTATTTGAAAAGATGGTAAATGGGGAGGATCTTTCACCATATTATACCATGAATTCGGGTAATACCGATTACATCGAATTTCCGGATGCAGAGACATCTTACAACAAAGAATTGCGGGTGTGGGAGAGTTCACGCGAAGATGTACTCGCGCCATACAGACCGACCCTCGGCCAGGGAGGTGTAACTTCACCGCAAACGGATTCCACAGATACAATTCGTTAAAGTTGTCAGCAGTGTTATTTTTCCCGAAAGGAAATGTAGAATGGAAAACGTATCATAAATTTTTTGAAACAGGATGAGTAACCTACCTTTGAATTAAGATACACTTAACACACCTGTAACATACGCCAATCCCTTTAGCCCTACTTTTGATAAAATTCCAGGCCCAGCCAAAAAAAGCATCGTGAAAAAAGAAAAAATTCTGCTCGTTGACGATGAACCGGATATCATTGATCTGATCACCTACAACCTCGAAAAAGAAGGATACGACATTCAATCTGCCACCAATGGCCGCGATGCCATCGAAATGGCGAAAACGTTTATCCCGGATCTGATCCTTCTCGATGTGATGATGCCCGAAATGGACGGTATCGAAACCTGTGTTGAATTGCGGGAGCAGGACAGTCTTCGCGGCGCGATCATCGCATTTCTCACAGCCCGGGGAGAGGATTACTCCCAGATTGCCGGATTTGATGCCGGGGCAGATGATTACATTTCCAAACCAATCAAACCGCGGGTGCTGATATCACGCATCCAGGCTTTGCTGCGCAGAAAAGGGCAGTCGGATGTAGCACCTGGACTGGAAGAAGTGGGTGGAATCATCATCGATAAAGAGAAATATCTCGTGATTTTTCACGGTGTGGAACTCAACCTGCCCAAAAAGGAATTCGAACTTCTCGCCCTGCTCATGAGCAAACCCGGTCGGGTATTCACGCGCGAAATCATTCTCAATACCATTTGGGGAAATGATGTGGTGGTGGGAGACAGAACCATCGATGTACACATTCGCAAGCTGCGCGAGAAACTGGGCGACAAAATCATCAAAACCGTTAAAGGGGTGGGCTACAAATTCGAGCCCAAATGACAGGACGAAGTCCAAGAGATATAGCCCTTATTACCGCCCTGCTAACCACTGTCCTGACATCCATGATTGTGGCAGGATGTCGGTGGCTGTTCGAGGGAGATGTGAATTTTGTTGAAATCACCGTGATTGCTGTGCTGACCTTCGGCATCTCCTGGCTGATATTTTATAAAGCCCTCCAACAATTCATTTACGACAAAATCAAACTGATCTTTCGCAACATGCACTCTATGCGCGTGGAACGTGATACTTTCCGGTTTGATATGAACAAAGATGTGATCGGTGATGTCAACAAAAAAGTGGTCGACTGGGCCGAAGACCGCATGGCGGAAATCAAAGATCTACGCGAAAAAGAAAATTTTCGAAAGGAATTTGTCGGAAATGTGGCCCACGAACTTAAAACACCGATTTTCAGTATTCAGGGATATATTCTCACCTTGCTGGAAGGCGCTCTGGAAGACCCGAATTTCAACAGGAAGTTTTTGCAGAAAGCGGCCAAATCCGTTGAACGTATGACGATGCTGATCGAAGATCTCGACACCATCACCCAATTTGAATCGGGTAGCCTCAAACTCGATCTCGATAAAATCGATATTGTAGACCTCACCCGGGAAATCATCGAAAGCAGAGAACAGGAGGCCGAACAAAAAAAAATTCGGGTGAAATTCAACAAAACCTACGACCGGCCAATCATGGTACGGGCAGATGCTTTTCGCATTAGTCAGGTTCTCACCAACCTTATTACCAATTCTATCAACTACGGAAAAGAGGGTGGGAAAACCGTCATCCGCTTTTTCGATATGGATGAACAAATTCTTGTAGAAGTAGAGGACGATGGCCCCGGCATCGACAAGGTACATCTCCCGAGGCTTTTCGAAAGGTTTTATCGTGTCGATAAAAGCCGTGCCCGACATCAGGGAGGAACAGGTCTTGGATTGGCGATCTGCAAACACATCATTGAAGCCCACAAACAGACCATCAATGTGCGGAGTGAGGTAGGTAAAGGTTCCGTGTTTTCTTTTACCTTAAAAAAAGTCTGATTGAACTGTTAGACATTTGTTAATCCCCTTCTTCCCGGTTTAACTTCATGTAAATTCGCATCATGAGCCGACGCCTGATTGGAATTTTGATTTTGCTGGCCACCTTTTCGATGGCAGGCATTATCGTAACACAAATTTATTGGCTCGACAAAGCCTTCCGGGTCCAGCAAAGCCAGCTTGATCTTCGCAAGGAACAAGCGTTGGCGGAAGCCAAACAGTTCAATGACCGGGTGGCCATCGCGCTAACCAACGTGGCCAACGAAATTCTGACAATCAACAATGATCCCGCAAAACTCTTTGAATCCGTCAAACAGGTTCGCCCGAATTATTTCACCGTAGCCATCAATGATACCGTGCATCCATATCTGCTGGAAAGCCTGCTCAAACGTGAATTTGAACAACGAAATATCGGTGAGAATTTCGAATATGGGGTATACGATTGTTTTACCGACAGCATCGTGTATGGCAATTATGTGGCGTTGAGTGATGACACTACCAAAACCGACTATGTAGGTGATGCTCCTCAGATCAAATGGGAAAAAGACGGACATTATTTCGGTGTGTTTTTTCCCGACAGGGAACCATTTGAAATGACTGCTTTTGTGCGGCCCGTGTCAACCTGGGCTTTTTCGGCGATCATCAGTTTTATCGTTTTTCTCTTTTTCGCCTATGCAGTATATATCGTGCTCCGGCAAAAGCGTCTGTCGGAGATGAAGACCGACTTTATCAACAACATGACCCACGAGCTCAAAACGCCTATCAGCACCATTTCGCTTTCGAGCGAAGTTTTGCTTGGGAAAGGCATTGAAAACCAGCCAGAACGTCAGCGTCAATACGCTCAATTGATCTACAACGAAAATCAGCGATTGAGACTACAAGTGGATAAAGTTCTTCAACTAGCCGCGCTCGACCGCGAGAAAGTTCAACTTCAAAAAGAACTTGTAAATGTGCATACCTATATCGAAAATGCAAAATCATCCATTGATATGGTGAGGAGCGTTGAGGAGGTTGATATTTCACTTTCGTTAAATGCGGTAGCACATCACGTACAGGCCGATCCGGTTCACATGAGCAATATCATTCACAACCTGCTGGATAATGCCATGAAATACAGCAGGGAAAATCCGAAAATTGACATCTCAACGGCCAATGAAAACAGTTGGCTGATCGTGTTAGTGGCGGACAATGGAATCGGAATTCCGCAAAAGTCTTTGAAATATATTTTCGACAAGTTTTACCGCGTACCTACTGGAAATGTTCACGATGTAAAAGGCTTTGGGCTTGGACTTTATTACGTGCAGCAGATGATGAGTGCGCACAACGGAAAAATCGTGGTGAACAGC
>JBGTLS010000384.1:0-1565 GCA_041744015.1 Cryomorpha sp.
GTGATATTGTAAGAAGTCAGGAAATCGCAGACAAATATGACGGAACCCATTTCGGGCTTGAAGATGACGAGGCCATGGAGGAGCATCAGGTTTGGATGCAGATTGTATTGCCTTATGTGGGATTTTTTGAGGTGGAGGGGAGTGGGTATTGGGTGAGATTTTAGATTTGGGATTTACGATGTGCGATTTACGATTTGGGATGTATGATTTGCGATGTACGATTTACGATTTACGGAACACATACAGATTATGAAAACATTGGGATAAGTGGGACAAATGGGACAAAGGGGACGCGTGGAGCATGAGACCTGGGGATCCAGAATATTTTTAAACTTACAGGTTGACATATCGTAAAATATGCTTATGTTTGTCAACACACAAGTAGACCGTTTAAAATAGTATAATGGAGAATATATTTGGAAACAGACTGCTGTCAGCCCGAAAAATGGCTGGAATGTCGTTACAGGATTTGGCTGATCGGTTGAATAATGTAGTGACCAAGCAGTCGCTTAACAAATATGAGCAAGGGAAAATGAAACCTGACAGTGCAGTTCTTATCGCGTTGTCAAACGCGTTGAATGTGCCTGTGGATTATTTCTTTTCAAGTCCAGGTGTGAAAATAGAATTGACCAATATCAGCTACCGGAAATTCATCACTAAAGTTTCCAAAACCGCACAGGTGTCCATAGAAGAAAAAGCAAGGGAGGGTTTTGAACGGTATTTAGAACTTGAAGCTGTATTGAACTTTGAGGAAAAGCCTGAATACTTTGCTTACGAAAAGGTAATTGAAAATGCCGATGATGCGGAAGAAGCAGCCAAAGTATTAAGAGTAAGCTGGAAATTGGGTTACGACCCTATTCCTGATGTGGTGGAAATGCTGGAGGATAAGGGGTATAAAGTAATTGAAATCGAAACTTCTGAAGGGTTTGATGGCATGAAGGCTGACATTAACGGGGCAAAAGTAATTGTATTAAAACAATGTCAAAGTAAAGATGAAGATGTTGTGCGCAAAAGGTTTACTGCACTTCACGAATTGGCTCATCACGCTTTAAAGTTCCCGGAGGCTCTCACTGAAAGACAGGAAGAAAATCTTTGTCACGCTTTTGCCTGTGCTGTACTTTATCCGGAGGATATGGCCCGAAAAGAGATGCACAAAGCCCGTTTTCATTTTTACCAGAATGAGTTGGTACTTATAAAAGAGCGATGGGGTATTTCATTTCCCGCTGTTTTCAATCGGGCCAAACAGTTGGGGATCATAAATGACTATGTTTACAAGAAGTTCAATATAGGGTACCGAACCAGAAAATTGCGTCTGAATGAACCAGGCAGATTTTTAAGCAGAGAAAAGCCTGTAAGGTTTGAAAGGTTGATTTATTTGGGGTTGGCGAAAGAAATAATATCGATTAATGATGCTGCATTTTTTTCGGGAAAAACAGTTGGTGAATTTCGGGGACAGTTGCAGCAGTTGGTATGATTTGGGATTTGAGATTAAAGTCAATTATGATTTAATTCAGCGTAGCATAAAAACCTCTTAACCCATCTTTTACTTTATCGCCATTTAACTC
>JBGTLS010000385.1:0-9837 GCA_041744015.1 Cryomorpha sp.
ATATGACAAGACCTACATACTTGAAGGTGATTCCCTCAGAGCGTCTATCTTTCTGGCAGCTTACGATGACACCAATTTGCCTGAAATTCAATTGGCTTCAGAAGGTGCAAAATTGCCTGAGAATGCAACAGATGTTCCGGAAAGTCAAAGAAGAAATGTGCCGATTGGTAGCGATGGACGTGGTAAACTCCGTCTTGCAGCCAATTCAATTGGTGACAAGAAATGGGAAGGTGTGATTAAATTTCGAAACCCAACCGGAGGCGGAACAACTTCATATCCTTTCAATATAAATTATGAAGTGGCAAAACCATCTCTTGTTGTTTCGCCAGTCAAAATGAATGTGTTGTATCGGGGAATTGAAAATCCTGTTGCCATATCCGTTCCAGGGATTTCTCAGGACGCTTTGCGACCAACTATTAGTACCGGTCAGCTCGTTCGTCAAAACGATGGAACTTATATCGCCAAAGGAATGACTGGCAACAAGGCTATTGTTACGGTAACTGCCGAAATTGACGGTAAATCTAAAGCGATGGGTAGTTTTGAGTTCCGTGTGAAATCGGTTCCGGATCCCGTGGCTAAGTTTGCAGGAAAAACATCTGTCGATAATGCTGCCAAGAAAGAGGATATGACCGCTGCCCTGGGTGTCATTGCTGAATTGAAAGATTTTGAATTCGACCTGAGTTACCCGATTAAGTCATTTGATATGACCGTAATTATGGGTGGGGATGCGAAAACGCTTAAAGCAGATAATAACAGATTAACTGCAGACATGAAAAGCTTACTCTCTCAGGTGCGCCGTAACCAAACTGTAATCATCGAAAACATCAAAGCGACTGCGCCTGATGGTTCTACCCGATCTTTGGGAAGTATCAACTTGCGTGTTCTTTAATATCTTTATCACATGAAAAGGAACTATTTATTCATATTGGTTGTGATCGGTGCGGCATGTTTGCTGGCTCCCTCTCAGGCCAGTTCGCAAACTGTTCTTGACGGTGCTTACATCAAAGAGCACAACAAGACCAAGAAAGTAGTATCCTACCCTTTCATTCGTGAGGCCGACGTGATGTGGTCACGCCGAATCTGGCAGGATATAGATTTGAGGGAGAAAATGAATCTCCCGTTGTACTATCCTCTTGATGAGGCCAATGGTATGAAGAGTCTTTTTGACGTTATCAGGGATGCATTGCTTGTAGAAGGTTCTATCACTGCCTACAGTTCCGGGGTAACCGGACAGGAGGATGATTTCCGACAACAACTGCTGGTAAGTGATGTGAAGAATATTCTGGTAAGACAGGATACCTCTTCGACCGAAGATCCCGATACGGGAGAAATGGTGGAAATCATACAGACAGTAGCGGTAAACTCACAGGATATTACGCGTTACCGAATCAAGGAAGACTGGTTTTTTGACAAACAGCGTTCTGAAAGGTACGTTCGAATTATCGGTATTGCACCCATGAAAGAACGTATATCTGAGGATGGTGAACCAACAGGAGCTTATGAAATTTTGTTTTGGTTGTATTTCCCCGAATGCAGATGGGTCCTGGCCAACTGGGATTCTTTCAACCGGTTTAACGATGCGGAAAGAAGGTCCTTTGATGATCTTTTTCAAAAACGGATGTTCTCGAGTACTGTCATTAAAGAGTCAAACGTGTACAACCGAAAACTCGATGATGTATATACCGGAATCGACGCATTGATGAAAGCAGAGGAAATAAAAGAACAACTTTTCAACCTCGAGCACGATCTCTGGAGTTTCTAAAATCATTTTTTCACACAATAGTGAAAGCACCCTATCTTTGGGGTGCTTTTTTCATTTATCGAAAGCGTAGTTAAACAACATATTCATGCTTAAGTTAGATCAGCTGCGGCTGGAATTTGCCGATCGGGCACTTTTTAAAGATATAGACCTCTTCATTGGAGATTCAGATAAGGTAGGCCTTGTCGGGAAAAATGGCGCGGGAAAATCCACCATGCTCAAAGTTATTATGGGTCTGGAAAACCCAACAGGTGGACAAATAATCAAACCGAAAGAATACACCATAGGATACCTGCCCCAGGATCTCGATTTTGCATCGACACTTTCCGTCAGAAATGAAGTGTTGACCGCCTTTGAGATCACCCAGGCCCTGGAAAAGAAAATGGAGTCAATCAGTCAGCAACTCGCTGAGCGGGAAGATTATGAAAATCAATCATACCTCGATCTGGCAGAAGATCTGAACAAAGTCTCGATGCAGCTCGGGTTGTACGACATCGATAGTCAGGACGAGATGGTTGAGCGGATTCTGATCGGGTTGGGGTTTACCCGTGAAGACCTGGAGCGTCCGCTGAGCGAATTCAGCGGGGGTTGGAAGATGCGGGTGGCTCTGGCCAAAATACTGCTTCAAAAGCCCGATTTGGTGCTGTTGGATGAGCCAACCAATCACCTCGACATCGAATCTGTACAATGGCTTGAAGCGTATTTAAAATCCTACCCCGGGGCGGTGATGCTCATCTCTCACGACAGGGTATTTCTCGATCAGGTCACCAATCGCACCGTGGAGTTGATCAATGGTAAAGCTTTTGATTATCCGGCGGCATATTCGCGGTTTGTGGAACTCAGGGCCGACGTTATTCAGCAGCAGCTCGATGCCAAGAAAAATCAGGATAAGGAAATCAAACAAACCGAGGCACTGATCAACAAATTCAGAGCAAAAAGCAGTAAGGCATCATTTGCTCAGAGTTTGATTAAAAAACTCGACAAAATGGACATTGTCGAAGTGGATGAAGAAGAAACAGCTTCATTGCGGTTTCGTTTTCAACCAGCTCCCAGATCGGGAAAAGTTGTAGTGAAGGCCGAGGTACTCAGTAAAAGTTATGGCCCGAAGAAAATATTTTCGGGATTGGATTTTGAAATAGTGCGTGGAAGCAGGGTAGCCCTTGTTGGAAAAAATGGCGCCGGGAAAACCACTTTGACGAAAGTCATAGCCGGACTTACTTCTTATTCCGGTGAATGCGAATTGGGTCATCAGGTCGATTTGGGATATTACAGTCAGAATCAGAGCGACGAATTACCCCCTACCAAAACAGTGCTTGAAGTGATCGACGATGAGGCGACGGGCGATTATCGCAAGCAGGTGCGCAGCCTGCTCGGTGCTTTTATGTTTCAGGGCGACGATGTGTACAAGCAGGTAAAGGTCCTTTCCGGCGGAGAAAAGGCGCGGCTTGCACTCTGTAAACTTCTCCTGCACCCCTACAATTTCCTGATTCTCGATGAGCCGACCAATCACCTCGACATGCGGTCAAAAGACGTTCTCAAAGACGCCCTCGCCAAATTTGACGGTACCATTCTCGTTGTATCTCACGACAGGGATTTCCTGAAAGGCATGACCAATCAGGTGATGGAAATTAAGGATGGGTCTATGACCGTATTTCCGGGTGACATCACCGAATTTCTGGAAAGGAAAAAGGCGGATAGCATCCGGGATTTTGAATTTGTGAAAACGCGACAGCAGGCAACAAAAGCGAACAAAGCACAGGATAAGGATACCGAAAAGGACAAATGGAAGTTGAGCAAACGCATAACTTCCCTGGAGCGTGATATCGAAAAGCTGGAAGCGCAAATGGAGCAACAGTCGGCTCTTTCAGAACGCATCGACTACAGCAATGCGACGGAATTGGAAAATCACACCATGAAACTCCGACAGATCCAGACGAAGCTCAACGATAAAATGAAAGAGTGGGAGGAAGCTTCCGATAAACTCTGACAAGCATATGACCGGACCCATTCAGGTATTTTCTCACCGTGATACTCCGGCACTGCGATTTGTCTTAAGCTTCATTTTCGACACGTTTTACGGATGCGGATTTACGTTGATGTCCCAAAAATCAGCACTTAACGCTGCCACTCCCGTAATCAACTACAGCGGGGATCATCTTTCAGAGGGTATCAGAATTGTTCCTTCCGGATATTTGTCGGAAGATGATTTAAGTCTGCATCCGCTTGTTGATTTTATCCAATGGAATGATCTGCCCGCCTTTTTTGAAACAGAGGGTGACCTGATCCCCTTCGACCTTTTTGCTGCAGTGTTCTTTTTGCTGAGCAGGGCTGAGGAATACCGGAAAAAAGACCGGGATAACCATGGGCGATTTCTCGCTTCACATTCCGTACTTTTCGCCAACGATCTTTATTCGCGACCCCTCGTCGATGAATGGTTGATGGGACTTCTACCGGTTATTCAAAAACAGTTTCCTGGTTTCATCCCACAGAAACGTTCTTTTCGCTGGATCAATACCTTCGATGTGGATGTTGCCTATGCTTACCGCCACCGCGGTCCGTTGCGCTGGCTCGGGGCTTGCGCGAAAGATTTGCTACACCTGAATTTTTACAATGTTTTTCGCCGACTCGCTGTTCAATTTAACGGAGCGCCTGATCCTTTTGATACATATCATTACGAAGCAGAACTGTCAGTGGGGTGCGACACAAAGTATTTTTTTCTTTTGGGAAACCGCAGCCGGTACGACAAAAATCTCTCGCATAGCGGCGCAGGATTGCGCGCTTTAATTTCAACACTGTCATCCCGCGCTGAGATAGGCATCCATCCTTCGTATGAATCCAATAAAAGTGCGGCCATTCTCGAAAAAGAAATTGATCGCCTACGCAATATCCTGGGAGAGGATGTTGTGATCAGTCGACAGCACTATCTGAAATTATCCCTTCCCCAAACGTATCGAAACCTGATCAAGGCAGGAATCAAAGAAGACTATAGCATGGGATACACCGATCGGCCGGGATTTCGATCGGGCACATGCACTCCTCATTACTTTTTCGATCTGGAAAGACAGGAAGCCACGCAACTGAAATTGTTCCCACTCGCGATTATGGAAGTGTCGCTTCAGGATTATATGGGCCTATCGGCAAAAGAGGCTATACCAATTTATCAGTCGGCCATCGATCAGGTGAAATCGGTTAATGGAACTTTTATTTCGCTCTGGCACAATGAATCGCTGAGTGAAACTGGTAAATGGGTGGGTTGGCGGGAAGTATATGAATTCATGGTCGGGCTGGCCAGTTCGAGGAATCAAAACCCTTCGAAGGATTAAAAACTTTGTGCGAACTTTAGCGGGTTATTAAAATTTCTTTGAAAGGAACCATCGTATTTTCCATTACCAATTATATCGCAGGCGATCAGCGAATGCACCGCATCTGTTCGGCTTTGGTAAATGATGGTTTTATGGTGCGCCTGATCGGAAGGAAAAATAAGCGATCCCCAATATTATCGAAATACACCTTTGATGCACAGGAGATTTCTTGTTTTTTCCGGAAAGGGAAATTTTTTTATCTGGAATTTAATTTTCGGCTTTTCTGGCGTCTTTTATTTACCAAAGCCGATATTTTTGGTGCAGTAGATCTGGATACCATTCTTCCTGTTTTGAGTGCTGCCTGGCTAAAAAGAAAAAAAACGACCTACGATGCACACGAATATTTCACGGAAGTGCCCGAAGTATATGAACGACCTGTCACCAAAAAAATATGGAAATGGGTGGAGCGATTTGCGTTGCCGAAAATAGATGCACATTACACCGTCACGGAATCAATCTCAGGGCTTTTTAAAGAGGAATACAATCTGAATTTTTCCGTAATTCGAAATGTCTCCCCATTTAAGAAAAACCGATCTGTTGCGGCGGGTAAAAAATTTATACTTTATCAGGGTGCTCTCAACACAGGCCGGGGTTTGGAACAACTGATTGAAGCCATGGCTTCACTTGATCTGGAATTGAAGATCGCCGGGAGGGGTGATGTGGAAAAGGAGTTATATGCGTTGGTAGAAAAGCCTGAACTTCGGCATAAAGTGACCTTCCTGGGATTTCTGAATCCCGATCAACTTGACGAAATTGCTTCTCAGGCATTCCTTGGATATAATCTTCTGGAAAATCACGGCAAAAGTTATTTCTATTCCCTGGCCAACAAAACTTTCGATTATATGCAGGCCGGTTTACCCGTTTTATGCTGCCCATTCCCTGAATACCAGGCCCTGGAAAAAGAACATCGTTTTATCTATTTTACTGAACTTACAGTCTCCGATATTATTAGCTCGGTCAATTTTCTGTTAAATAATCCCGGGGATTATAATTTACTTAAAAAGTCTGCCTTGGACGCCAAACTTTTGCTCAATTGGGAGATGGAACAAGTAAAATTAACCCGGGTCTACAACGACCTATTGGCAGCTAAATGAAATTATTGATGATTTGAATATCCTGTTTGTAACATCCTGGTATCCTTCCAAACTCGATCCTACAAATGGAAATTTCGTGGAACGTCATGCGCTTGCACTGATTTCGCAGGGGCATCATGTGCGGATAGTGCACGAGGGCTTCAGTCATCGCATTTTGTTTCCCACTCTTGGAACAGAAACGGTGGCCGGCCTGGAAATTTTCCATTTGTATCTACCCCGATCTTTGAAAGGTCAAATGGCAGTGAGAAACGCAATTGCCCGACGTTTATTAAGGCGACTCAAGATCAGTGGTGTTGGCGTGGATATCGTACACGGGAATGTATTGTACCCGGTTGGCCCTCTGGCTGTTTTTCTGGCTGAAAGCCTGAAAGTTCCTTTGGTTTTTACAGAACACTGGTCGGGATTTCTGCCGATCAATTCGACTAAACTTGCTCCCGGACTGATTTTCAACATCCAATCAGTGGTTTCAAAGTGCTCCTGTATGATGCCTGTTTCTGAAAATTTGAAATCCGCTATGCAGAAATTAGGATTTCAAGGGAACTACGAGGTTGTGTATAATTCAGTGGATACAGATATTTTCTATCCTATTGATCGAAAAATAAAAAATCACTTTCGCTTTCTCCACATCAGTACGTTTGCAGAAACCAAAAATGTGAATGGTATTATTCGCGCTTTTGCAACTTTTCATTCGGCAAATCCCAAAATGAATGTCGATTTTACAATTGCTGGAGATGGAGATGTCGATGCGCTGAAATCTTTTACTCAAAAGGAATTTCCAGGAATGAGAAATATTCACTTTTTGGGTACCCAAACTTATGAAGGAGTTGCCAGACTCATGCAGGATTCAGATTGTTTTATCCTTTTCAGCAACTACGAAAATCTACCTTGTGTAATAGCGGAAGCCCATTGTTGCGGACTCCCCGTAATTTCTACCGGGGTGGGAGGTATTCCGGAAATGGTCGATTCTTCGAACGGGATTCTGATTCCACCGCAAGATGAGGTTGCACTTACCCGAGCCATGACTTCCGTGGTGCAAAACCGGTGGAAATATCAAAGTATTGATATCCATGAAAAGGCAAAATCAAAATATGCCTATCAGGTGATTGGAAAACAGTTTGAACAAATATATCTGTCAGCCATTCAAACAAGAGCGCCTGAATCAAATCGGTAATCTGATTTTTATTTCTGACGGATGAAAATTTTGATGGGTATCCCGGTCAGGTCAAAATTCTCCCGCAATTTATTTTCGAGAAATCGCTTGTACGGATCCTTCACATATTGAGGCAAATTGCAAAAGAAAGCAAAAGCCGGTTTGTGTGTGGGAAGCTGCATCACGTATTTGATCTTAATAAATTTTCCTTTGATCTGCGGCGGGGGATGGCTTTCCAGAATGGGTTGCATCACGTCGTTCAGTTTGGAAGTGGATATCCGGGTGCGCATGTTTTCGTGAACTTGCATGGCGGTTTCCACCGCTTTGTGAATGCGTTGTTTGGTGAGGGTGGAGATGAATAAAATGGGAACATCCACATATGGTGCTATGCGTTCGCGGATGGTGTCTTCAAATTCTTTCATCGTTTGGGTGCTTTTCTCTACAAGATCCCATTTATTCACCAGAATGACGACGCCTTTTGAATTTTTTTCAATGGTGAAAAAGATGTTCAAATCCTGTTTCTGCATGCCTTCTTGCGCGTCGATCATAAAGAGACACACATCGCTTTCTTCAATACTTCGAATGGAGCGCAAAACGGAATAAAATTCCAGACTTTCATGCACCTTGCTTCGCTTACGGATTCCAGCGGTATCGACAAGATAGAAGTCAAATCCAAACGATTGATATCGGGTAAGTAGCGAATCCCGGGTGGTTCCCGCTTCCGGTGTCACAATATTTCTTTCCTGGCTCAGCAGTGCATTAATCAGCGAAGATTTGCCCACGTTTGGTTTCCCAACCACAGCAATTTTTGGGATATCCAGTTCCGGAACTTCATCCCTGTTGGGAAAAGTAGCGATAAGCGCATCGAGCATATCGCCTGTTCCCCCGCCATTTGAAGAGGATATGCAATGAACCTCACCAAGGCCGAAACTGTAAAATTCGCTTGCCTGGATAATTCTGTCATTGGTATCCACTTTATTGGCCACCACCAAGATGGGCTTTTCAGACTTTCGTAAAAATTGAGCGATGGCTTCATCGTGGTCTGTAATACCAGTCGTTACGTCGAGCAGAAAAATGATCGAAGTCGCCTCTTCAATAGCCAGAAAAACCTGCTTTTTGATCTCTTCCTCAAATATATCTTCCGAATTGATTGTGTATCCTCCCGTGTCAATCACAGAATATTCCACGCCAATCCATTCGGCTTTCCCGTAATGACGGTCGCGTGTTACGCCGCTTTCGGCATCCACGATTGCTTCGCGGCTTTCAGTCAGACGGTTGAAAAGGGTCGATTTACCCACGTTTGGTCTTCCGACGATTGCAACAATATTGGCCATGATTAAGATTTGTATCCGAACGCTTTCAGGCGATTTGATTTATTTCTCCAATCTTCGTCTACTTTGACGAAGAGTTCCAAAAAGACTTTATTTCCAATGAATTCTTCCATGAGTTTACGGGCTTCAGTACCTACTTTTTTCAGTCTTTCGCCCTTATGACCTATGAGAATGCCTTTTTGCGATTTGCGTGAGACATAAATCACAGCGGCAATCCGGACGAGATTTTCTTCTTCTTTGTAAGTTTCGATCTCAACTTCAACGGAATATGGGATTTCTTTCTGGTAATTTTCAAGAATTCTCTCCCGAATTATTTCGGATGCAAAGAAACGCATTGGCCGGTCAGTAAGTGCATCTTTATCAAAATAAGGTGGTGCTTCTGGCAAAAGTTCTCTTATTCTTTTGTTTAACAAGTCCAAACCAAATTTGTGGAGGGCGGATACGGGGTAGACTTCGCCTTTCGGAAAAGTTTTTTTAATTCGTTCCATGTGTTTCTCTAATTCCTCCTGATTTGACATGTCAATCTTGTTTAAAGCGATCAAAATCGGGATTTCCATGGCATTAATGCCTAATTCAAATCCCAGGAAGTTGAGGTGTGGATCGGAAATATCAATGATGATGAGAAGGATGTCGGCATCTTTGAGTGATTCTTTCACGAAAGTCATCATCGATTCCTGCAGCGCATACTTCGGCTCGAGCATTCCAGGGGTGTCGCTATATACGATTTGATAATTCTCGTCATTGACGATTCCGCGAATTCTGTGACGTGTAGTTTGTGCTTTCGGGGTGATAATTGAGAGTCTTTCACCAACAAGTTGGTTCATCAGCGTTGACTTCCCGGCGTTGGGCCGCCCGATAAGATTGACATAACCAGCTTTATGACTCATTTGAAAAAGAATTTTGTAGTCAAAGAAACAAAATATATATTTGCACTCCTATTTCGGGACGTTCTCAAAAACGTTTTTACAAGAGAAATCAAACAACGGATCGACGTTGAAATAAAATATATTGCGGGGTGGAGCAGTTGGTAGCTCGTCGGGCTCATAACCCGAAGGTCGTCAGTTCGAGTCTGGCCCCCGCTACTAAAAGAAAAGGTCGCCATAGTGCGACCTTTTCTGCTTTAAAATTATTGCTGGTAGGA